>JAYWDF010000534.1:0-5096 GCA_043779985.1 Akkermansiaceae bacterium
CGCCGATGTCCAGCGCCATTGCCCGCAAAGTAGTTCAGCATTTCCAAAAGGACCCTCCCAGCAGGAACAAGGATCACAATTTGACGCCGCGTGAAACGCAGATTCTCGAGCAGCTGGTCAAAGGCAGCCTCTATAAGGAGATCGCCTGGGACTTGGGCATCGGTTTTGAAACCGTGCGTTCTCACATTGATAATATTTACAAGAAGCTCCACGTCCGCACCCGGACGGAAGCGGTCGTGAAATTCCTCGGCCCGCAGTGACTCCCCCACTTTATGGGGATCTGGTCAATTTTCGGCCCGGTCGCGGGGGCTATGGTGCATCGTGGGGGGAATGCATTCGTTGGTCCGCCTATTCCTGGTTTTCGCCGCACTGGTGATCCCGTCGCCCGCCTTGGTGAGCGGTCCCTATGTCGCGGATGCGAATACGGTGCATCTTTTCCATCTCAGCGAGGCCAGCGGCACCAGTATTTCCGCGAACGCGGTCGCCGCCGGACCATCATTGATCGCATTCAACGGCAGCAGTGCCGCCAATAGCCCTAACGCCCAGCCCGTCGTGACCACCCTGCTAGGGGCCGCCGGGGCTTCTGGATTTGGCAATGCCGCAGCGATTTCAAATGTCGCGCATGGCCTTGGACTGGATGCGAATTTCATCGATGGATTCCAACCTGGGAATTCTACCACTGCGGCATCCGTCGATTCCATCCAGCATTCGGCACTAACGGGTGTCGATGGCTCCTTCACGCTTGAGGCGCTCATCAATATTCCAAGCATCACGGTGAAGCGGGAAGTCATTTCCACAGACAGCAGTATGAACAGCCGCTGTTTCCAATTCTATACCGATACGGACGGCACCCTGAAATTCAACTTCATCGGCGGTCCCGGTGCGACGGCTTCCGCAGTCATCCCGACGACCGGGCCACAGGCCTTTGTGGCGAACGAGTGGTTCCACGTTGCCTATGTTTTCAATGGCACCACCGCAGTCTCCACCTTTTACTGGACCCGCCTTGTGGGGACCAATACCCAAGCGAATGCGCTCGCCACCTCGGGTGTTGAAACGATGGTCACGTCTAACTATGGACCGCTTGTCATTGGTAACGAAGGCCGGGGCGCCTCGGGTGAGGGACTTCTCGGTCTCATCGACGAGGTGCGCATCAGCAAGATCGCACGTGCCGCCAGCGGATTCCTCTTTGCCCCTAACGACAGCGATGGCGACGGTCTCGACGATGGGTGGGAAATTGCCAACTTCGCAAACATCACCGCCCAGAACGGGGCGGGTGATCCGGATGGCGATTCCTATAACAACGAAGCCGAAGAGACCGCCGGGACGGATCCAAATCGGGCTGCCTCCAATCCGGGCGATCTGGATGCCGATGGACTTCACGATGCGTGGGAGCTGGGCAATTTCGGTTCGATCACCGCGCAAAACGGCAGCGGGGATCCGGATGGCGACTTCGCGACCAACCTCCAGGAGTTCGCTGCCGGCACCAACCCGAACGGACCGCTTTCCTGGCCGGACACGGATTCGGATTCGGTCAATGACGGTTGGGAAGTTTTCTATTTCGGAAATCTCAACCACAGTGGCTCTGCGGACAGCGACAATGACGGCTCCACCGACCGAGAGGAATTCACCGCGAATTCGAATCCCGTCAATCCACTTTGGAGTGCTACCCGAGCCACACTGGCGCACCGCTGGAGCTTTAATGGGACCTTGAGCGACAGCAGCGGCGGTGTCACGGCCATGATCGTCGATCCTGATGCCAATTCCGCAGCAGGCGGAACGGGCGTTCTTTCATCCACCGATGTCCTCCTGGGCGGTGGCGCCCGGACGAGTTCCGCCTACATTCAGCTGGGTGCCGGGGGATTGTTAGCAGGAAAGAAGACTCCCGTCACCATCGAGCTCTGGGCCACCCAGGTCGGGGTGCAGAACTGGGGGCGCATCTTTGATTTCGGCAGTGGCACCACGGAATATTTGATGATGTCGTGGACGCGTGGCACCACCGCGGCGCAGGACCAGGTCAAGTGGCTGGACACGGCGACGGCCAGCGCGGATGACAAGGTCACGCCTTATTCGGCCGCCACTCCCTATCACATCGTCATGACCCTGGAGCCGCGGGTAGGAGCTTCGGGCTCCACCCGCGTGACTTGGTATGTGGCCCCTGCGGGAAGCTCGACTCTTGGCGCGCCCAAGTGGACTTACGACACGACCAACACGCTGCTCGCTCTCAATGACTCCTTGGACTATCTCGGGCGTTCCCAATTCACAGGTGATAGCACGGCAAATGCCCGCTACGACGAGTGCCGTATTTGGGATGGCGCTCTGACCACCACCGAGCGCGAAACTTTCCACGCTGCCGGTCCGAATGTCGCCACCGTGGAGGACTCGGATCACGACGGCCTGCCCGATGCTTGGGAAATGAAAAACTTCAACGACTTGGATGAAACCGCCAGCGGTGATCCCGATGGCGACGGCTATACGAATGCCACGGAGTTCACGTCACTAAGCGATCCGAATCTCGCCGCCTCCACCCCTCTCGATCTGGATGCGGATGGCTTGACGGACGCTTGGGAAACCAAATATTTCGGCAGTGTTTCCGCCACTCCGACGGCGGATCCGGATGGTGATGGTGAAGCCAATCTCACCGAGCAAGCGAACGGCTCCGCTCCAAACAACCGCGCGTCGACGTCCGCTGATATTGATGCCGACGGGTTGCCGGACGCTTGGGAACTCGCTCATTTTCCGGATCGAACCACCAACGCCGGCTCGGACCCGGACGGCGATGGTTTTGGAAATTTGCAGGAATACCAAGCAGCGACCGATCCAATGGATGCCGCCTCGCGGCCCAGCGGCACCGCCGTGAAACTCGTCCCGCTCGATGACGGGGATCACGCCACCAGCGACTTCGGCTACGCCGGTTCATCCGCGATCAATTCCGTGGCCTTCGTCCGCTCGTCGATCAAGACAGTCGGCAATCAACAGTTCATCACCTGGTATGGTCGCCATCAATACGATTCCGCTGCTGCCTATAACAATACAATCTGGATCGGCCGCCGCACCCTCGGCTCGTCTCAGTGGCAGATTTTCCGCCATCCGAGTTTCACTGCGAACACGATCACCGACGGCCACGATGTCATCTGTTACGGCATCGATGGGGAGGGCTACATGCACCTGTCTTGGGGCATGCACGGAGACGCTTTCCACTACGCGAAAAGCACCGCGCCCGTGACCGGCAGCGGGCCGATCGCGCTCGGGGCGGACACGACCATGACCAGTTACGAGAATGCAGTCACCTATCCGCAATTCCTCACACTGCCGGACGGGGATCTTCTCTATCTATTTCGCGAAGGGGCGTCCGGCAGCGGCGATACCTATCTGAACCGCTACGACATCGCGACCCACACGTGGGCGCCCGTCCATCATAGCGGCACGCAGCCTCAGCTTCCATTCATCAAGGGCACAGGCTGGTCCCCCGACTACAATGCCTATGTCAACATGCCGCAGCTTGGCAGGGGAAATGGCAACGAGCTCACTCTCACCTGGTGCTGGCGCTATTCCAGCGGCACTTCCGACACCGGCAGCGGTGCCGTGGGCTATCAGACGAATAGCAATGTCTATTTCGCCCGCTCGCTCGATGCCGGGGTGACGTGGCAGCACGCCGACGGCACTCCCTACGCGCTACCTATTTCCAGCGTGGCGGAGAGCGGGGTCGAAGCCACGCGCGCCGAGCGCATCGTCAACATTCCGGAAAACTCCAGCCTCATCAACCAAGCCAGCAGCTGTCTCGACCAGTCCGGGAATCCAGTCGTCGCCTCGTGGTGGGCGCCTCTGACTTCATCAGGAAACTATCGCCGCCAGTACATGGTCGTCTTTCGCGATGGCGGTGGCGTTTGGCAAACCCGCACGGTTTCAGATCGCGTCATCGATCCCGCCACCACCCGTTACCCGGAGGCGAGTGTCCGCAACATGGGTCGCCCGATCGTGGTCAATGACGATAGCGACCGACTCATCGTGGCCTATCGCGACAACCAGGATGCCAATGGCATCACCCTCGTTCACAGCCTCCCACGCGCGTCGGACCCGAACCGGGTGGTGTGGATTCAGTTCGATCTGACCACCGAGAACCTGGGCAACTACGAGCCGATCATCGACAACGAGCTCTGGGACCGCGAGCGGCAGCTTCATTTCCTCTATCAAGCCGCCGAGGGCCAGGGCTATACGGCTCCGGCGAACCTCGCGTCCCGCTTCTCGGTTTTGGAATGGGATGCCGCCCACTATTTCGCTCACACCCCGCAGCCCTCGGTGGCTTTCAGCGCGGATCATTCCCAGATCTCGATCACCTGCCCGTCGCAGCCGAGTTGGGCATACCGTCTCTGGAGCAGCACCAATTTGCAGAACTGGCAAGCGCTCGAAACCCGCGCCGGCACCGGCCAGCCACTGGTCTTCACCCAAGCCGCCAATTCCGGGGAAAGCCGCCGGTTTTGGCGCGTTGAGTTCAAAGAAGGCGGCTTCAACTGACCCTCCCCATTTATGGGGGAGATGCCCCCCGTGTGTTGATTTCTATAACCCGAATGATCTGTTTACCCACCTGCCATCTCCAGGCGACATTACCCAATACCATTTTCACCAATCCAAGAAACCCATTATGAAACTCCGCCACTCCTCGATCTTTGCCGCTTCTTCTCTCAAAATGTGCTTCGGCTCCAATGCCCGCTCGACCGCCGCTGCCTTCGCGACGGTGTTGTCGTTCACCGCAGCTGCGCCACTTCAAGCGCTGACCGTCACTTGGGACGGCGGACCCAGTGCCACCGGAACCGACATCGGCGTCGCCGCCAACTGGACGGGCGATGTCCTGCCCAACGTGGCCACTCCGGATACCGCCCAGTGGGATGGAACTGTCGCAGGCGCGCTTTCCTTGGTTTACAGCGATACCTCTTTCGGCGGTGCTGCGGGAAATGGCGGTGTCAACTTGAGCCTGACGGCGGGGCAGACTTCATCCTTCAACCTCGACTCGGGAGCAAATATCAATGCGCTCCGGATGAACGGCATCTCGATCGCAGCCGGCGCGGGCGCCTTCTCGCTCGGAAACGCAGCGAATACCT
>JAYWDF010000535.1:0-5092 GCA_043779985.1 Akkermansiaceae bacterium
AATCCGAAGAGCCCGAAGACGATGGACGGAATTCCTGCGAGATTGAGAATGGCCAGGCGAACCGCGTGGATGAAGGGACTTTGCTTGGCATACTCGGACAGGTAGATGGCCGCACAGACTCCGAAGAAAAGCGCGAGGGTCATCGAGCCGATGGTCAGGAGGGCGGTGCCTGCGATGGGGCCGGCGATGCCGCCGCCGGAATACGAATAGGTCTGCTCGTTGTAGATGGTGGCTCCCTCGTGCTTGGTGAGGTAGTCGTTGTAGGCCGAAGCGGGCAGTTGGAAGCGGTTGCCCTGGGCGTCATCGAAGACGTGCAGCGTTTCGTTTTTCGCCGTGAGAAATTCGAAATCGACGAAGGGTGCCTGCGCTTTGAAGAGAACCGGCGCGCCGTCGAGGATGATTTTCCCAAACAACAACGCGGCGATGATCACAATCAGATAGGTGCCGCTCGCGAGGATGGATCTGACGACCAAGTCCTTGAAGTGGCCCTTGGGGAGGCCTTTGCGGATAAGCTTTTCGGGAATGAACATGTCTCGGGAAATTAGTGCTTCATCTTGTTCACGAAGCGATGGGCGGTGGCATTGATCGCAAGCACCACGGCGAACAGGAGGATGCCGACGACGAACAGGGCGCGGTAATGGACGCTGCCCAGCGGGACTTCTCCCAGTTCCTGGGCGATGATGCCGGTGAGGGTGTGCGCCGGTTGGAAAAACGAGCCGAGTCCGCTGCTGAAATCGGGAATCTTGATGCGGTTTCCCGCGACTAGCAGGACGACCATGGTTTCACCGATCACCCGGCCAAGGCCGAGGAGGACGGCGGCGAGGATTCCGGAAAAGGCGGCCGGGATCACGACGCGGAAGGTGGTCTGCACTCGGGAGGCCCCAAGAGCCTCGGATGCCTCGGCGTAGGCGGAGGGGACGTTGTTGATGGCGTCTTCGGCCAGTGAGAAAATCGTCGGGATGCTCATCAGCGCGAGCAGGCAGCCGGCGGTGAAAATGTTCAAGCGCTCCTCGATGGGGAAGCCCGGGATCCACTGCAAGGAGTCGAGTAGCGAGAGGTCGCGCAGGACGGTGCCGAAGACCAGGATGCCGATAAACCCGAGAACCACGGAGGGGATGGCCTGGATGAACTCGATGGTTGGTTTGATAAGGGATTGCTCGCGGTGGGAGGCGAATTGGTTGACGTAAACGGCGGCGCCGATGCCCGTGGGGATGGCGATGATGAGCGCTACGATGGAGATCATCAAGGAGCCTGCGGCGAGCGGGAGGATGCCATAGAAATCCTGCCATTCACCACCGGTGACCCAGTCCTTGCCCGTGAGAAACGAGGAGATGGCGCGGGTGAGTGCAACGGGCTTGTCGTATTTCCATTGGTTGATGGCGGCCGGGGTTTTTTCCAGATCGGCGATGAAGAGTGGCAGGGTCTTGCCCGCCACGTTGAGAAGACGCGCGGCATCCGGCTGGGTGAGCTGGCGCGGCAGTTGGGCGGCGGTGCCGCTAACGGAGTCCTTGAGTGCGGAATGCGCGGCGATGCAGGCGGGGCGTCGTTCCAGCAAGGTTTGGATAGGGCCTTCCACGTCGGGTTTGTCCGCGAGGGAGGCCATGGCCTCGGCGGTGAGCTTTTCGCGCTCGACGGGATCCTTGGCGCTGGCGGCGGCGGCCAGCAGGGTTTTGCGGTCCTTTTCGAGGATATCGGCGTCTTGGATTTTCTCCTTGGTGGCGGTGACGGTCTCGGTCATTTCCGAAACGAGCGAGCTGAGTTCGGAGCCGGCGGACTCGAAGGAATCGATGGTCGCGCGCATGGCCTGGAGGGGCTCCGCGTTTTTCTGCTGGGCGGCGGCGAATTGGGCGGCGAAGTCGGCAACGAGGGGTGGTTCCTCGGTGGAGTCGACAGCGCGGGCGCGGATGGATTCGACGAGTTGTTGGCGCTCTTGCGCGGTGAGGTGGGGAGTGGCGGGCAGGCTGGCGAGGGCCTTGAGCTTTTGTTTGTCGAAGTTGGCGTGGAGTGTCGCTAACATTTCCGGGCTCGGGCTGCTTCCCTCTTGCGTGTTGCTGAGGACGAGGTCGCGAGTGGGTCCGACCTGCTCGGTGTAGGCGTTAAAGAGCGCGCTGGCTTCTTGGGTGCGGCGCATTTCCCGGGCGCTCTTGCCATTGATCTCCGCGTAATAGGCGCGGTTCATGACGCTGGCGAGTTGTTCGTGGGCGGTCAGGTTTTTCCGGGAAATATCCACGAATTCGAGACCGGCGATGCGATAGACCTGGAGTTCCCGCTGGTAGCCCGGGAAGAAGCCGAGGCCTTCCTTGAGGAGGAAAATGATGATCAGGGCGAGAATGACGATGGTCAGTCCGGCATTCGAGGCGAAGAAGAACTTGATCGCCTTTTCATAAGAGAACCCTTGCCGTTGGAAGCGGTGGGGAGGTGGCGTCGATGAATTTTCTTCCTGCGGCATGGGCGATGGATGAGGTGGTAGTTTCCCTTTGGGGAATAGACAAGAAAATGAGCACCGCGGGCGAGCCTGCGATGCTCATTTAATAGCAACCGAAAAAGCAACAGGGAATCTTTACAGATCCTTGGTCGGGATGAATCCGACCTTACGAACGATATCCTGACCGGCGGCGGACTCGACGTAGTTCATGAACGCCTCGGCCTCGGCGCTCGGCTTGTCGGGAGCGTAAAGGTAGCAAAGGCGCGCATAGGCGTATTTCTTGGCGTTGGCGGCGACGGGCTCGACACCCTCGACAACGATGGTCTTGGTGCCGGCGGTCTTGGAGAAGGCAAGGCCAACGTAACCGATGCCGTTCTTGTTTTTCGCCACTTCTTGAGCGATCTGCTCGTTACCGGCCAATTTCATGGAGCTGGATGGATAGTCGCGACCGCCCATGGCAAGCTTCTGCCAGTCCTTGTAGGTGCCGGAGGAGGTGTTGCGGGTGTAGATAGAGATCTGGCCGGGAGCGCCGCCGATCTCGGACCAGTCTTTGATTTGACCGGTGAAGATTTTGGCAACCTGGTCCTTGGTCAACTTGGCGAGTGGGGAGTTCTTGTTGACGATGACCACGATCATGTCGTGGCAAATCGGGTGCTCCTTGATGTATACGCCCTTGGTGCGGCAGAAAGTGCGCTCGTCATCCTTCACCTTGCGGGAAGACATGCCGATTTGCGCGGTTCCGTTGGCGAGCGCCGGGAATGCGGTGGTGGAGCCTTCCGCGGCGATTTCGAACTTCACGCCCTTGTTACCGGCGGCTTTGAAGCCCTCGGCGAGTTGGGGGACGAGCTTGGCACCGAGGGTGTCGCTGCCTTTGATGCTGAGGGTTTGAGCACTGGCCATGGAGAGCATGGCGGCAGCGGCAAACAGTGTGCTGATGGTTTTCATTTGATTTCGATGTTGGTGATGTGGATCAAGAGAATGGATTAGAAAGAGAAGCGAAGGCCCGTGAGGAACGTGTAGCCGTCATAGGAGGCGGTCTGTCCCTTTTTGGCAAGGCCGCCGTCCATCGAGGAATACTCGATGCCGTTCATGATCTTGAGCTTGTGACCGTAGAGGTAGTAGTTCAGACCGAGGTAGAACGAGGTGTAGGTTTCGCCGTTCTGGATCACGCTTGGAGCCCATTTCTCATAGCGGTTCGGAACTCCGAGATTGCTGGTCGCAGGAGTGGCGCCATTCTTGGGTTCCGCATCGCCGCCTGTCGCCCATTGAAAGCGACCCACCACTTGAAGGCCATCCGCAATGAAGTAGGACGGCATCAGGCTGATGCCGAAGACGTCGGTTTGATTGATCGCTTTGGATTTACCAGCTTGCTCGGCAGTGCCTTCAAAGCCGAATCCGTAGAGGATGTCGGTGGTGAGGCCGAAGCGTCCCTGGGTGATGTCGTTGGTCAGTGCGATGGAGTCGGTGAAGGCTGGCGAACCACTGGCGAAGAAGTTGTTATCATCCACTTCCTTGTAGCCCGGGTCCGTATTGTGCATGTATTGGAACGAGGTGATGGCCGAATCCAGATGCGCTTGGCTCGAGTAGTCGTAGCCGACTTTCCCAAGGAAGATGGCACCTTGGTCGAAGGTGGCGAATTCGCGTGCGCGGTCGTTGCCGTAAGCGCCGAGTTCATAGGACCAGTAATCGAAAAGGCCCTTGCCGCTGGCCATGATGCCTGTGAGTTCACCCGGGAACAAAAGGTTGGAGACCAAGCTGCGTTCGAAAGTGAGGATTTCCTTGGAGGAAATTTCCTGTTCGCGGCCGAATTTCACCTTGGTCTTGCCCACGGTGACGTTGAGCGCATCGCTTGGAGCATAGGTGAGATAGAGGTCGTAAATGTCGCGGTAGATATTATCGGCACCGTCAGTGGTGTCGGCGTCGATTTGGCCTTCCAATTTCCAGTTTTGATACCACTTGGACTTGAATCCGATCCGGGCACGGCGCGCTTCGAAATGATCGCCCCAGACCGTCTGGTCATTGGCGGCACTGCCGTTTTTGAAGTCTTCGATGTCGAAGTGGCCGTTGTCCGAGTCGCCGTCGGCGTATTGGACCTGCAAGCGGCCTTGAAGGGAGAATTCCTGGAGAATCGGGTTATTGTCGTCTTTATAGAGCGTGAAGGCGGACCAGATCCTGTCGTAGGCGGTTTCACCTGGGAACTTGCCGACGAGAAGGCCGGTGGGCTCGGCTTGGGCTGAGAGGCAGCCAAGCATGCTGGTGGCAAGTAGAGTGCGGGGAATGGACTTCATGGATTGCATTTGTTTTTCGTGAGTGGTGTGACGGAATTGTGACAAAGGCGTCAGACACGCACGCTTGCTATTGAGAAGCATGGGAATTCCCAAGTGAGCTTTTGTGACATAATTGTCACAAAGCGGTATAAGACTGATTTTGCGGGCTGGGCATGAAGTTTCCTGATGATTTCGGGATCCACGTCGAATGACAGGGCTTTTTTCGAGCAATTCAACGCGATCGGGAAGGAGTGAAGTGTGACAAACTTGCCATGAAGGGTGATTTTGCGCCCGAGCGCTGCGGTGGACGATCACGCCAGCGGTTTGGGCTGTCTCCGGCGGCGGTAGGGCATGGGCGGGTCGGTAAGGCCTGACTCTTTTCTGCGGGAAAGGTGGTTTC
>JAYWDF010000536.1:0-1641 GCA_043779985.1 Akkermansiaceae bacterium
CTTCGATCACCCGGCGGGACTGCGAGAATACCCAGCAGATGCTTGTCCCGCTCCGGACTTGCCGCCGCAGCCACCGCCCACTCGGCGCCGGTTGACCAGCCCGAAAACCAGACCGGGCAATCCGCGGACAACTTCGCCTTCTTTCTGACTGCCGCGACAGCCGCATTGAACGACTCTGCCAGCTTGGCCTGGTCAAATTTCCGCGTGTCCGCGAATTTCCGGCAATCCCAGCCACCTACCGCGAATCCGGCAGCGGCGGCATGAAGCGCCACCGGTTCCTCCCATTGATTGGACCACCCTCCATCGCCGGTGGCGACGATGAGGATTCCTCGCGGATATTCCGCCTCATAGTAGAGCGTTTCGAACGGCCCACTCGTCAGATGAAGCGGCAGCACTTCCGCCTCCTTGCTCGAAAAATGCCGCGGCATGAACATGTGATAGAGAAACCAACCGATGGGCAGCAGGAGAATGATTTGAATGACGAGTAGTATCCTGCGGATGATCGTCTTTTGTTGAAAAGTCATAAGCTCTCTATCGCTGGTGTGATTGTAACGGCATTCCCATCATCCGATGGCCTCGCCTCCCTCGTCCGCGAGCGGGAAGACGACTTCCCGATGAGCGTCGTGATGTCCAGCATCGCGGCAGGCAGATCCCAGGCGTTGGAAATGGCAAGGTAGCGGGGCTGCCAAACCGGCTGAAACTTGCTTTTCCAAGCACGCAGGCCGTTGAAGTTGTAGAACGCCTCGCCCTTGTCGAAAATCAGGCCGCCGATCCGGCTCCAGAGCGGTGCGAATTGATTTCCGGCAAGTCCCGACAGCGGCGCCATTCCGAGGTCAAACCAGGAATAGCCCTGCTCCTTACCCCACAGCATCAACTTGACGAACAGGCAGTCCATGACGCCGTTCGGGGCATCGGGAACATGCCGCATCAAGTCGGTGGACAGCTCGTCCTTTCCATTGCCCGGCCAAATGTTGCCGAAGGCGATCACATTTCCTTCCACGATGATCACCGCGACGGGAAGCCGGCAGAGGTATTCATCATTGAACCACCCTAGTGAAAACCCCTTTTCGCGCGCGTCGTGGTGTGACAGCCAGGCGTCGGAAACCGCCCGCAGTTCATCAAGACGCGCCCTCACTTCCTCCGGTTGCCAGATCTCGAACTTCCAGCCCTCGCGCTCCATCCGGTTCATCACCTTGCGGAACTTTTTAAGCTCGGAGCACCCCAGATCAAAGTTGTCCAGCGGCACCATCGCCTCCTCACCGAGCTTGTAAATCCGCATGCCCATTTCCACGCAAACCGGGATCATCGCCGCGCCGACTTGATAGAATGCGACCCGCATTCCCTCGTCATGAGCCTGCTCGATGAAGCGCCAGTAAAGCCCTTCGAACTTGTCCTCGTCGCCCACTGGATCCGCGATGGCCACACGGGTGCGGCCCTGGTCAGCGTACATCAAGAAGGCGCTTTGCTCGTGGTTGAATAAGAACTCCTTATCCCCCACCAAGCCCAACGCACTGCTGCAACGCGAGGTGCTGGCGACCATCTGCTCGATTCTATCAAAGTCGGGCAGGGGCTCCCGCGCCCGCGGCGGCGCGGGGCGAAACCACTGCAGCAGCGCGACGAACACCAGGATCAGCGCGCTGC
>JAYWDF010000537.1:0-1640 GCA_043779985.1 Akkermansiaceae bacterium
AGCACGCTGCTAGGCCTCGGCGTCACCCCCACCGTCTTCTTCACCTTCGGCCGCAAAGCCGCGGCGAACTCCATCGAGCGGGAATCCGCCGCCTCTCACTAACGAACCGGTGGCTTCATCCAGCTCTTCAGCTTCAATCTCCAAACCATACAACACCATGAAAACCAAAATAACCGCCATCGCCGCCCTCATCGCCAGCCTCACCTTCGCCACCGCGGCGGAAAAAATCAAAGCCCCTAACGGCGGCCGCATCATCGACACGGTCACACCCAAAGCCGAGTTCGTCGTGACCAAGGACAAGAAAGCAGAAGTCCGCTTCCTCGATGATGCGGGCAAGGTCATCGCGCCCGCGGCGCAAATCGTCACCGTCGTCATGGGGGATCGCGCGAACCCGACCAAGCTCGCCTTCGCCAAGGACGGCGACAAGCTCGTCTCCGACAAGGTGATTCCGGAAGGCAAGGAGCTTCCCGTCGTTCTCCAGATCAAAACCACGCCCGATGCCAAGGCCGTCACCACGAAATTCAACCTCAACATGTCCACCTGCCCGGAATGCAAACTGAGCGAATACGCGTGTGCTTGCGATCACCCCACGGGAAAGAAGGAAGCGGCCCACGAGCACACGGGCGGCGAGGATCACAAACATTGATCCGCCTGTGCCACCCTCCGCAACGACGGAGTCCAGAAATTCCGCGACTACCTCACCATTCCCACCTTGGGAACCTACATCCTCGCGGAAACGAAATCCCCCTTCCTCACCCTGCACCGCAAGGACGGCGCGGGCTTCCGGCGGGAAACCCTCTCCGGGCCGGACGCCATCCTCGATCTTCCCGAAGCCGGCGTTTCCTTCTCCCTGGCCGAACTCTATCGAGACGTGGGTTGATGCCCATTTCTCTTCCACAATGCCGGGAAAACTGACGAAAAGTTGGGCTTTCAGTGCGCCAATCAGGGTGGTCAGAAGGGGATGAACGACTCTTTCATGTCCTGGCAGGGTTAAATGCCTGTCCTTCTGTGATTCTGAATTCTCAACAAGCGTCACCCGCGGAAAAGACACGCATTCTCGCTTTCCCTCAGAAATTGATCAGCACTTTATCGTCCTCTGAAATCAGCGGACTCGCCTTCACCCCTTCGATCAGTCTTTCTACCAGATCCCGTGGTAAATCCTTGTGCGCACGCACCTCCTTTTTCCTCCACTGCTCACAGAGTTCTTCCAGGGACTTATTAAAAAGCTTGTTGCAGTCGATGCACGAATCCTTCGAGAAATCGTCGTATTCGGCCTCATCGATCACCACCAGCGACTCCGGCGGCAGGCTTTTCCGTGAAATCCGCTTTTGTGCCTTCTCCACCTGTGAACTCGCCACCAGCAACAGCAGTATTTTACTGCCCAGAGGATTCTGGTTCAAGACGACAAAATAGTGCGGCTCCACGGACGACAGCCCCCGCTCCGCCATGTAATAGACCGTGCCCTGGCGCAAGCTAAGGCGGATTTCGAACGGGATTTGCACCAGTAGGAATCCCTCAGCTCCAGATTCCCTCCACCGCGTGCATCTCAGCCAGTTCCTCGCGCAGATCCTCGATCGCTTCTTCACTTAGAGGAGCAGGCTTCTCAACCCCCGGCTCGGGGTTCTGGAGGAAATCACTGT
>JAYWDF010000538.1:0-13723 GCA_043779985.1 Akkermansiaceae bacterium
CTGCGCTTCTGGCACTACCGGGACAAGGATCAGATGGAAGTGGATGTGGTGCTCACCCGTGGCAGCAAGGTGTGGGGAGTGGAGGTGAAGGCCTCCGCCACGCTTCATCATGCGGACGGCAACGGCTTGCGCCGGCTGGCGGCCCAAGCGGGAAGCGATTTCCAATCCGGCATCGTCTTCTACGATGGCTGCTCGATCCTACCGCTCGAGGGGTCCAGAATCCTCGCCGTCCCGCTCAAATTGCTCTGGGAGTGGTGAGTCGCCCCTGTCGGCGCCATGCATCCAAACAGTATCGGCGGATGTTGGAGGGGGTACCTACAACATCCGCCGACTTGTTTGGGGGGGGAGTGTGCCGTGATCCGCAGCACATTGGGGGGAGAGGTGCTAGCGGCGACTCCCGATTTATATCCCATTTTCGGCCACAAGCTATGACGTGATCGCGTAGGGAAGGCCTTTCGCCCTTGAAATCAGCGGGGCCTGAAGAATGAATCGGCGGATCACGGAGCAAGGGCCTGCATGATCCGCCGATTGTGGTAGGGGGGAGTTTGTTTACCGTGATCCACAACACCTCTGTCTCCAGGAGAGCTGTGAAGCACGGCAACGTTCCTAGTCCCACTCCGGTGCAAGGGCACTAAAGTTTCGTAGGATCTACAATCCATCACATCGGGCGGGTGAGCACAAGACATTTCCACCTGCGCCGGCGAGGAGTGACCGATTACAGATTGAAGTAAGCCGCGCGATCCGCATTCTGGAGGCATGCGAGAGGACACCCGCCGATGGATCGAAGCCGATCAAGCCCACTGCTGGCATCCGTTCACGCGGCAAGCCGAGTGGTGCGCGCGCGGGCATGAGCCGCTCGTGTTAGTGCGGGGCAAGGGGTCGTGGCTATGGGACTCCGAAGACCGAAGCTATCTGGATGGAAATTCTTCGATCTGGACGAATATCCACGGCCACGCCCACCCGGTGATGACTGCGGCCATCACCCGGCAGCTTGAGCAAGCGGCGCACACTTCCTTTCTCGGCTTCACCCATCCGCTTGCGGTGGAACTGGCAAGCCGGCTTTGTGGGCTTTTCCCCGCGGCCACCCTGGAGCGCGCATTCTTCTCTGACAACGGATCCACCGCCATCGAGTGCGCCCTCAAAATGGCGGTGCAATACCGCCAGCAAACAGGCGAGCCTGCAAGAAGCCACTTCATCGCCTTCAGCAATGGCTACCATGGCGACACGCTTGGAGCAGCCTCGCTGGGTGGTGTGGGACGATTTTTCGAGCGATTCCGCGGCGTGGGATTTCCCGTCCAGCACGTTTCCTCACTCGAAGATCTTCATGCCGTGCCGAGCGAAAAAATCGCGGCAGTCGTTATCGAGCCACTCATCCAAGGCGTCAACGAAATGCGCCCGTGGCCCGCCGGCATGCTCGCCGGGCTGCGGAAATGGTGTGACGAAACCGGGGTCCACCTCATCCTCGACGAAGTCATGACCGGCTTCGGCCGGACTGGCAGTATGTTCGCCTGTCAGCAGGAAAACGTCCTCCCGGATTTCCTCTGCCTGGCGAAGGGGCTCACCGGCGGCTACCTGCCGCTCGCCGCCACGCTCACCACCGGCCGCATTTATGATGCCTTCCTCGGCACCGCCGACCGGGCATTCTACTATGGTCATAGTTACACGGCAAATCCGCTAGGCTGCGCTGCCGCTCTGGCCAGCCTTGATCTTTTCGAACAAGAAAAAACTCTCGATCACCTTCCGGCGAAAATCGCCCGTCTCGCGGCAGGTCTCGCCAGCCTGAAATCCCGGCATTCACTCGTCCACGAGATTCGTCAGTGCGGATTGATCTCCGGCATCGAACTCCGGCGCCCGGATGGCGAGAAATTTCCATCCGGCGAGCGCTTCGGCGAGTCCATCTGCCTCGCCGCCCGCGCCCACGGTCTCCTCACCCGGCCGATCCTCGATACCATCGTCCTCATGCCCCCGCTCTCCACAAGCCTTGAGGAAATCGACCACGCCGTCCTCGCCCTCGACGCTGTCCTCACTTAACGGCCCGCGAAATTGATTTCACCCGTCCGTTCATTGCCGAAGCACCCCGCGGAACCGGAGGTCGTTTCCCAGTTGTTGGAAATCGATCTCGTCCAGATGCAGCGACTCTTTCAAACCCCTGCCCGCCAGTCCCGGCGAGGGACCGCCACAGAGTATCGCCGCGTAGTAAACGACGACTTCATCGACTAGCCCGGCCTCGAACAGCACGGCTGAGAAAACTCCGCCGGCCTCGACCATCACCGAAAGCACGCCTTGTTCCCGCACCAGTCCGCGAAGTGTTGCTTCAAGATCGGCGCGCGGGCGGATCAGGGTGCGGTCGCGAGGTTCATCGTCCGGCAAGGATTCCGGGAAATCCGAAACAATGACGCGCCATGGTTGTTGGCGGCCTTCCAACAATTCCGGCACGCGGATGGTCAGCGCGGGCTTGTCGCGGCGGACGGTTTCGCCGCTGGTTAGAATCGCATCCGCGGTGGAGCGGAGTTTCTGCACGTCCGCCCGCGCGAGTTCCCCGGTGAGCCATTGGCCTTCGCCGGGCGGACGGGTGATGCGCCCGTCGAGGCTCATCGCGGTTTTCCAGATCACCCAAGGCAATCCGGTCTCTCGTACCTTGAAAAACGGCCTGAGGAGCTTTTTTGCATCTTCCTCGCACACGCCGGAAACCACTTCGATCCCGGCTTCCCTGAGCAAGATGTCGGCTCGACCGGCGTGATCCGGATTGCGATCCATGCAGGCGTAGACCACCCGTGCCACCCCGGCATCGATGAGGCCTTGGGTGCATGGCGGCGTGCGTCCATGGGTGGAGCAGGGCTCTAGCGTGATGTAAATTGTCGAGCCGCGCACATCCCGTCCGCTGGCATCTGCCAGGGCCTCGCGCTCGGCGTGCGGTTGACCGGCGGCGCGATGCCAACCCTTTCCTAGCAGCTCGCCGTTTTTCACGATTACAGCGCCGACGGGTGGATTCGGCGCGGTGCGCCCCACACCCTTCCGCGCTTCTTCCAAGGCCAGTGCCATCCAGTGAGTGTCGTCGCTCATTCGTCAGATGGGTTCATCGTCATGACTGTCGCGCGCGGAATGGGGGCTTCCTGCTTGGCGGAAGGGAACTCGATCCCGGATTCAGAAAACCGCTTTTCGATCATGAACCGCAGGTCGCTGGCCACCACATCGGAGTTGGTCTTGTCATTAAATTCGGTCCAATAGTAGATCCCGAACACGTGCGCGTTGTCCGCGAAGTCCTCGAAGGTCACGATGGGCGCGGGCTCCTTCAAAATCAAACCGTGCCGCTCGACGCATTCCTTGAGAATCGTGCTGACCTCCTGGGGCGAGGAGCCGAGGGCGACCCGCACCGTCAGCATGCGGCGGACCCTTCGGTTAGAGAGAGTGAGATTGGTGACGCGGTTTTCAAGGAAAAGCGAGTTCGGCACGAGCGTTTCCCTGCCATCGCCACCACGCAGCACCGAGGAGCGGGTGTTGATTTCGATGATGGATCCGGTGATGCCGCCCACGTCCACCACATCGCCCACACGGATTTTCCGCTCGAACAGCACGATGATGCCGCTGATGAAATTCTTGATCAAGGTCTGCGTCCCGAAGCCAAGTCCGATCACCAGCGCGCCACCGAGGAAGGCAAACAGGGTGAGCGGGATTTTGAGAAAATGAAGGGTGGCGACGGCGAGCAGGAAGCCGACGACGATCATCAGCCAGTTACTCAGCGTTTTCGCCTGCGCATCCGCAATGTGGCCGCGACGGACGACGGCGTTCCGGAGTCGGTTCTTGATGCGACTCACGATGAAATACGACGCACCAAAAAACAAAATCGCGATGAAGAACTGCCCTAACTTGACGGCCTTGGGAATCTGTACCGGCCCGGCCAGAGTCATCAGGGTGTCGTCGTATTGAAAGACCTCGAAGGTCCAAATCCGCTTGATCCAGTCCCAGGTCGAGACCGCTGCGATCGTTAGAATTTCCGTCACCGGCCTCTCGACATGCGACTCGTCGAAGTCGCCGAGCCAGCGGCTCACGATCCGCCGCTGGGTGGCAACCGCTTGTGATACGCGCTGGATGACCGCCTGTTTTTCCCACAACGCGGCCCGCAGATCGTTGATGGGAATGAGTCGCGGATCATCCGCGGCGATGGAAGTCGCGCGGGACTCCTGTTTGCTGATGTCCGCATTGACCGAAGCTAGTTCGTTAGCAACGACGATTTCCCATGCCTTGATACGGTCGAAGTTCGAACGCAGGGATTGCAGTGCGGGTCCACGGATGGCCGTGGATTTTGATTCCATCAGGGTCTTCCTGCTTTGATAGATATCCGAGCCATACGATTCCAACTGATCGAGGGATTCGAGGTTCTCAACGACGAACTGCAGGGATTCCACCCGTGCCTCGGCGGCCTCCAGCTTGATCGTGGCGAGTGCCAGCTCGGGCGTCTGCTCGGCTACCGAGCCGTCCGGAGTCGCCTTGAGGAGAAGATCCAGAGCGGTTTGGAGGCGGACACGTGCCGCGGTCGCGTCCTGCTGGCGCTTGCGGATGGCAGTGGTGTCCTTGCGCAAAGCGGATTGGCGGTCTGTCGCCGCTTTTTGAACCCTGGCGAGGTCATCCTCACTGAAGGTCAGCTGCCTTTTCGCGCGGGTGATTTGACGATCCAGAAGCGAGAGTTGGATCTTCGCGGCCTCGGCCTGATCTTGGAGGAGGGCGACATTGCTCTGGAGAAAAGTCGCCCGCACGGCAAGCAAGCGGGACTTCGTGCGATCCGCCGCGAGCCGCCATTTCGCGGCACCATCCGCACTGGGGTCCTCTGCGGCAGCGGATTGGACGCGCCGACTGGAGTCCTCAGCGAGCCGCGCTTCCTCTTGGATCCCGGCGAGGGTGCGCCCGAAGAGTTCAAGGGACGAACGGTAGGACGCGGATTTTTCTTTAATCGCATCCTGTTGGTTGATCAGCTCGTCGACCATCAGAACCGAGTAAGGCGGCTTTTCGGAAAAGCCGGTCCATGCGGCATCCGAGGCACGCGCGACATCAAGGGCCTTCCGAGCCTCCGGCGCGGCCGTTAGGATTTTCTGTAGCCGGTTGATGGCGAGGATGACTTGCTCCAGATCCCGCCGGTAATCGGCGAGGGCCGCTCCATCCACACCCGCGGGAAGCTGACTCTCGGCGGCAGGCTCACTGCTCCTGGCGAAGGCAACGCGCGCTTCCTTGAGCCATTGCTGAAGCCGGTCCTGCATCACGTCCGGCGACTCTGTCGGAGTTACGGCTTGCACCGCGGGGAGCTTGGAGGGTAGTCCGGGAATCTGGGCACCTAACGGCAGCACGCCGGCGAGCAGGGCCATGAGGGCAAGCAGCGGTCCTCGCGAAGAAATTCTCATAGGCAACATAGGGGCGGCTTCAATGGTGCTTCCCAAGCGAGGGTCCGTGATCGCGTGGAAGCTTGAAGAAGAAAACGGTTCCGCTCCCGGGCTCGCTTTTCACGCCGATCTCGCCCTCGTGTGCGTCGATCAAGCGCTTGGCGATGGATAGACCGAGCCCGGTGCTCTTCTCTCCACCGGTGGGCCGGGTACTGATGCTAGAGAATGGCTTGAATAGCAGCTCCAACTCTTCCCGGGGTATTTCCGAGCCGCCATTGTGCACTTCGATGAGCGCCATCATGCCGTCACCGCCCAAGCGCACGCTCACCGTTCCGCCATGCGGGGAAAACTTGATGGCATTGCCGATGAGGTTGTCGAGAGCCTGCTGGATTCGGGAAGGATCAACGGAGAAGCTCCCCTCAAGGGGCGATGCCTCAAGGCTCAGCCCGATGGATTTCCCGGCGGCTTGGAGCTGATGGCTCTTCACGCAGCTCTCCACCAAGGTGGACAGGCAAGTGGGCGATTTTTTCAATCGGATCTGTTCTCTTCCGACGGCGGAGAACTCCAGATAATCGGTGACGAGCGTGAGCATGAATTCGCTTGAATCGCACACCGAGCCAATCATTTCTCCTTGGACTTCATTGAGGGGTCCCACCTTTTGTTCCTTTAACAGGTGGCCCATGAGCATAATCGTGCTCAATGGATTCCGCAGGTCATGCGCCGCCATGGCCAGGAAGCCGTCCTTCTCCTCATTGAGCTCGGCAAGCCGCGCGTTTTTCTCGGCGATGCGACGGCTGGCGAGGCGCAATTCCATCTGGTCCATGACGAGGTCGGCGAGAGTCTTGAGGATTTCGATTTCCTCGGGCGTGATCTCGCGTGGCACGGTGTCGAGAACGCACAGGGTGCCCAAGCGATGGTTGTCATGGGTGCACAAGGGCACTGCCGCATAGAATCTCAAGCCGAATTCTCCGGCCACGAGTGGGTTTGACAGGGATCGCGGGTCGAACTCCGCATTTTCCACCACATAGGGCGCGCCGTCCAAAATAGCAGACGCACACAAGCCGGGATCGCGGCCGATTTCCTCGACCTCCAGCCCGTGCCGCGACTTGAACCAGATGCGGTCCGTGTCCACCAACGTCGTCAGGGCGATCGGCACTTTCAGCAGCGTCGCAGCGAGCGACGTGATGCCGTCGAAATTCCCATCAGGAGGCGTGTCCAAGATCCGATACCGCCGCAAGGCGTCGATCCGCTTCGCTTCGGTCGCGTCGGCTGATGTTACCGTGGCGAGCATGGATTCAAATAATCGCTTTCCCGAAGGTTGGCCAATTCAATTTTGCCTTCACGCGGAGGTTCACTCGTGCATTCGGCCCCTGGTATTTCTCAAACATCCCCGCGGTGATCCTTTTCCAACTGGATGCGGTCGGCGAGATTGCGGGCCTTCACACTGTTGCGCTTGGCCCAGCGCTCGACAGCCATCTGGCGTTTCTCGGAGCGTTTCCTCAGCGCGGCGATTTCATTCTCCAGGTTGAGGAAATTTTCATAGCGCGCGGGATCGAGCGTGCCGGCCTCCACGGCGGCGCGGATGGCGCACTTGGCGTCCTTGCGGTGGCTGCAATCGGTGAATTTGCAGTCGGCGGTGAGCGCGTCCACATCGGCGAAACTGTCGCGGAGTGTCGCCTCGTCGGTCCACATCTGGATCTCGCGCATGCCGGGATTATCAATGAGCATGCCGCCGTTGCGCAGCGGGACGAGCTCGCGGGAAGTGGTGGTGTGGCGCCCTTTTCCGGTGGTCTCGTTGCACTCGCTGGTCCATTGCCACTCCTCGCCGTAGAGCTGGTTGACGAGGGTGGATTTGCCGACGCCGCTGGAGCCGACGATGCACATGGTGATGCCCTTTTTGATGTATTTCTTAAGCACCTTGAGGCCCTGGCCGCTCACCGCGCTGGTGACGTGGACACTGGCCCCCTCCCACAGCGCGGCGATTTCCGCTGCCGCGGCCTGGCTTTGCTCGATGGGGAAAAGATCGGATTTATTCACCAGCACCACCGCCTTCGCGCCGCTGCGGCCGATGAGCATGAAGTAGCGCTCCATGCGGCGGATGTTGAAATCCGGGCCCGCATCGGTGACGACGGCGACGAGATCGATGTTCGCACCAATGACTTGCGCTTGCGAGCTGTTGCCGGGCATTTTCCGGGAAAAACAGGTCCGCCGGGGCAAGGTCGCGCGGATGATGTGTGGCTGGTTTTCATTCCCTAGCTCGACCATCACCCAGTCGCCGACGGCTGGCAGGTCCGCATCGCAAGTGGCCTCATGCCAGACGCGGCCGCAGAGAATGACGTCGATTTCCTCGCCGTCCGCGAGGAACGCGCCGTAGTTGATGACCGTCTCGCGGATCAGGCGTGCGGGGACCCAGCCTTTTCCGGCGTAGGCCGCGCGGGCAATTTCCAATTCCGGGTTCCAGCCGAGTTCTTTCAAATTCATCCGCCGGAAGCTTAGCGCAACACGGGCCGCTGTCGATTCCCACCTTTCGGCTCGGGCAGCGGCGGACCTTCCTCACGACTCCCGGAGCCCGTTCGCGATCGGCAGTCTGGCCGCGCGGATCGCGGGAAACAGGCCGCCGAGGAGGCCGATGAGCGTGGCGAAGACGATGGACTGGCCGAGCAACGCGGGGCTGACCCGGAAGGCGAAGGTCACCTGACTGAAGGTCTGCCAATTGATCGTCGATGCTTGATAACCATTGAAAAGGAAATAGGCAGCACCCGCGCCGAGCATGCCGCCGAGGATGGAAAGCAGCACGGACTCGGCGAGCACCGAGAAGATGACCGGGGCAGAGCCGAAACCGAGGGCCCGCAGGGTGGAAATTTCCCGGGTCCGGTCGGCGACCGCACTATACATCGTGTTAAGCGCGCCGAACAAGGCTCCGAGCGCCATCAGACTGGCGATGAAGACCCCGATGGTGGTGATGAACTGGGTGACCATGGTGGATTGTTCCTCGTAGAATTCCGACTGCCGCTGGACCTTGACTTCCAGTTTGGGATTCGAGGTTAGAGCGTCTTTGAATTCCTGAAAAGCGGATGGATCAGTGAGTCTGACATAGACCGATTGAAAACCATCCTCGCGGTGATAGGCCGGTTGCAGCACGGCGGCATCCGACCAGATTTCAGACTCTGCGATGCCGCCTTTGGCGCTGAAAATCCCGACGACGGTCCAGAGGTTCTGGCCCATTTTGATCTGTTTGCCAACGTCGAGTCCGCCGAATGCCCGCGCGGCTCCGGCACCGACGATGATCTCGTTTTTGCCCGTTTCAAACCGGCGGCCTGCGACCATTTCGATGTTGCCGCGGACCTCGAAGGCTCCTTGTTCGACGCCGCGGAGAGGCACGTTCGCATCGGTGCCGGTCGAACGTTTCGGCAAATTGATGATGACGAACAACTCGGCGGAGGTGACCGGCGCACTGCCGTTGCGGGCGATGCCGGGCGCATCGGCGATGGTCCGGGCGGCATCGCGGTCGAGGCTGCTGGTCATTTCACTATCAGCACCGGTGCGCAGCACGATCGCGACATCCGGCGAGCCGGAAACGGTCATCGCCTGACGGAAGCCCGCGGCGATGGCGAGCACGCCCACTAACACACCGACCACTCCGGCGATGCCGATGGCGGCCGTGAGCGCGGCTGCCTTGCGCTCGGGAATCGAGCGGAGGTTGAACAGGGCGACTGAGGCCATTTGAGTGAGGAAGGACATGATTCGGGGAAATGAATGTTAGCCGCCGCGCCGGAGGGCTTCGGCGATTTTCAACTGCATCGCCTGAAACGCGGGCAATGCTCCGGCAACGATTCCGAGGGCGATGGCCAGCAAGGCACCGATGACGAGGTTGTTCGTGGGGATGAAGAAGACCGGCAACATACTCGGCACCGGGCTGCCGCCGAGCGTGATGAGCCAGGCGATGCCCAATCCGCCGAAGCCGCCGAGGATGGCGATGAAACAGGACTCTAGCATCACGAGCACCAGCACGCGGGAGTTGGAAAATCCGATGGCCTTGAGCACGCCGAGTTCCTCGGTGCGTTCCCTCACCGATTGCGCCATCGTGTTTCCGGCGACGAGCAGGATGGTGAAAAACACCGCGCCGACGACGGCCATGACGATGGATGCGATGTCGCCGATCTGTTGGGCGAAGCCCGCGGCAAACGCGCCCTCGGGCTCGGTCTTGGTTTCGTACGGGGAGTTGGCGAAATTCTCGTCGATCTGCGCGGCGATTTGTGCGGCTAGAGTGGGATTGGCGATGCGCACGGTGTACCACCCGACTTGGCCTTTGTTCTTCTGCCGCGCTTCTTCGAAATAGTCGTAGCGGAAGAAGAAGCTGCTCGTGTCCGCGCCCTTTTTGGCGCCGTCGTAGATGCCGACGACTTCAAACTCCCACTGCGTCATCCCGGCGGGCTGGCCCCAGATCGGCGATTGGATCGGGATGCGATCGCCGATTTTCCACTTGAAGCGGTCCGCCGTCATGCGGCCGACGATGGCGCCGGTGCGGGTGGCGAGCCACGCTTGTTTCTCCGGGTCCTTGAGCCGATATTCCGGAAACATGTCGAGGAACACCTCCGGATCGACGGGGAAGGTACCGAAGAAATTCTTCGGCTCTTGATAGATCCCGCCGAACCAGGTCTGGTGGCACACTGCGCCGACGCCGGCCACGGATGCGATCCGGTTTTTATAACTCTCCGGCAGCGTCTGGATCAGAGAGACCTTGTGCCGCGTGATGAGCCGGTCCTGGCCCGCCATGCTGACTCCGCCGCCGAGCGATTCCTTGAGCGCTCCGAGGAAGGCGAAGAGCATGAAGGCGACCAAAATCGATAGAAACGTGAGCGCGGTACGCAGTTTCCTGCGTTTCAATCCGGCCCAGACCAATGGCAGGAATTTCATGGCGCGGCCTCGTTAGAGAGTTGCCCCTTGTCGAGATGCACGGTGCGGCTGGCGCGGGCCGAGGCGTGGGGATCGTGGGTGACCATGATGATGGTCTTGCCGTGGTCCTTGTTGAGCGTCTGGAGGAGGGTGAGAATCTCGTCGCCGGACTTGCGGTCGAGGTCGCCGGTGGGCTCGTCGCAAAGCAGGACCGTGGGATCGGTGACGATGGCGCGGGCGATGCCGACGCGCTGCTGCTCGCCGCCGGAAAGCGTGCGGGGAAAGGCCTTGGCGCGGTGGGTTAGTCCGACAGCGGCGAGCGCGGCGGCGACGTGGGCGCGGCGGGCGGTTTTGTTTAAATTCGTTAGGAGCAGTGGTAGCTCCACATTCCGCTCGGCGGAAAGCGCGGGAAGGAGGTTGTAGAATTGAAAAACGAAGCCGATGTGGCGGGCGCGCCAGGCGGCGAGCTGGCGGGCGGAAAGCTGATCCACGCGATCATCGCCGATCTGGACGGTGCCGGAAGAGGGACGGTCAAGGCCGCCGATGAGGTTGAGCAGCGTGGACTTCCCGGAACCGGAGGGACCCATGAGGGCGAGGAATTCCGCCTCCTTCACCTCGAGATCGAGACCGGATAGAACATGGATTTCCTCGGAGCCTCGCTTGAAGGTTTTGGTGACGTTGCTGATGTGGACGAGGGGATTCATCGGGTGGTTTCTACGGTGACGGCGGCGCCATCGCTGAGAGTGGCGGGTGGATCGAGGACGACGGTTTCGCCAGCGGTTAGGCCGGCGCTGACGATGATTTGGCTGCCGACGGGATTGGCGACGGTGATGGCGCGGCGCTCGACCTTGCCGTCCTTAACGACCCAGGCGACCTCGCGGTTGTTGGATTTAACGACGGCGGACTTGGGAACCGTCAGGGCGCGGGCGGGCGCGGCGTTTGCGGCGGGCTCATCGCTTTGGAAGCCGACCTTCACGCCCATTTGCGGGAGGATGCGGGGGTCGAGTTTCCCAAAGCCGACGCGGACTTTGACCGTGGCCTTCTGGCGATCGGCGGTGGGGATGATGGCGATGACCTTGCCGGGGATTTTCCAATCCGGATAGGCATCGAGGGTGGCTTCGACCGGTTGGCCAGCTCTGACGCGGTTGATGAAACTCTCGCCGACATCGACTTCGATTTCCAGCGACGCCATGTCGACAAGCGTGCAAATGCCGGTGCGGGTGAAACCGCCGGAGGACATCGGGGAAATCATTTCGCCGGGCTGCGAGTCCTTGGTGGTGACGACGCCGGCGAAGGGCGCGCGGATGATGGTGTCGTCGAGTTGTTGTTTCCACTCGTCCACCTGGCGCTCGGCGACGGTGATGTCGGCTTTCTGGCGTTCGAGTTTGGCGGATTGGGCGTGGGATTCGGCTTCTGCCTTGCCGAGATCGGACCGGCTCACGGCACGGTCGGAGCCGATGGAGCTGAGGCGGGACCATTCCGCTTCGGCGTATTTCACCATGGGCTCGGTTTCCGCTAGATTCATTTTCGCGGAGGCGAGTCGGGCTTGGGCGAGGCGGAGGCTGGATTCGACGTTGGAGGCGTCGAGGCGGGCGAGGACCTGGCCTTTTTCGACTTTCATGCCCTCCTCCACGAGGATCTCGGCGACCTTGCCAGTGATCTTGGAGGAGACGGTCGCGTCAAGGCGGGTGGTGACGTAGCCGGAGGCGTTGAGCAGGGTGCGGCCGCCGCTGGAGCTGGAAGTTTGCGCGGTGACAAGGGCGGTTTTGACGGGGACCGCTTGGGTCCGGGTGAACCACCAGAAGCCGGCTCCGGCGAAAATGAGCAGTAACAAGAGGATCCACCAACGCCGGCCGCCGCCGGAATCCTGAGGGATTTTGGATCGGTCGATGCGCAGGGCGTCAAGACTAGGAGGGGTGTCATCCATGAAAAACAGAGAATCGGGGCGAAAGGAAAGCGCCGTAGACTAAGCACGACGCGAGCCGGATCAAGCTCCCCGTTTGATCATCCGGGCGATTCCCCCCCTCGCGCGTGGACGGTCCGGCGATGCCAAAGGGCAAGCGGCGAGGCACTGATTGGCGCTTGATCGGAAGTGGTGGCGCGGGGCATGTTTCTCCCAGACCATGAAGGAACTCATCGAAGAACTCGAACGCTGGGGAGCGGATGTGATCTTCGGGCGCGCCAAGGGCTTGCGGGCGGCGCTGATGCGGTTTCTCATGCGGGCGCTGTCCGGGGTGTTCCGGCTGATCGTGCAGATCCGGCTGTGGCGCTACCGCAGCGGGTGGCGGGCGCAGCAGCATTTGGGGACACAGGTGGTGGCCATTGGTAATATTACGGTGGGCGGCACGGGCAAGACGCCGGTGGTGGAACTGATGGCGCGCTCCCTGCGCGACCGCGGCCGGCGGGTGGCGATTCTTTCCCGCGGTTATAAAAGCAAGAAGCTGGACCGCCCGCAGAAGTGGCAGGACGAGATGGGCAAGGCGATCCCGGGGGAGCGGATGCCGAAGGTGGTTTCGACGGGGACGGCGCTGTTGCTGGATTCAAAATATGCGGGGGACGAGCCGTTCATGCTGGCCCGGAACCTCGACGGTGTGGCGGTGGTGGTGGACAAGAACCGGGTCAAGGGCGGGCTTTTCGCCGTCGGCGAGCTGGATGCGGACACGCTGTTGCTCGACGACGGAATGCAGTATCTGGATTTGGCGCACTCGATCGATGTCGTGCTGGTGGACTCCGGCTCCCCTTTCGGCACGGAGGCCTTGCTGCCGCGGGGGACGCTGCGCGAGCCGCCGAAGAACTTGCGCCGGGCGAGCTACATTCTCATCACCAAATGCAACGGAAGCTCGAACGAGGCGCTCGTTTCCCGCATCCGGAAATACAACAAGACGGCGGAAATCATCGAGTGCACGCACGGGCCGATTCATCTGGAAAATGTGTTCACACGGGAACGGCTGCCGCTGGAGTTCCTCAAGGACAAGTGGGTGGGGGCGATCAGCGCGATCGCGGTGCCCGAGGCGTTCGAGGGCTCGCTGGCGAAACTGGGCGCGCGGGTGGAGATCAAGCGGCGATTTTCCGATCACTATCGGTTTTCCCGCAAGGAGGTTGAGAAATTCATGCAGCGCTGCGTGGAGCGGGACATGGAGCTGATCGTGACCACGGAGAAAGATGCCGTGCGTTTCCCGCACCCGACGTCGATCGATGTGCCGGTCTATTTCCTGCGAATCGAGGTGGAGATTCTCAAGGGCCAGGAAATCTGGGATGCGCTGATTACGCGGATTTGCAACCCGCCGCCGGTGTTCCAGCCGGTGCTGCGGAATAGACACGCTTACAGGCCGTGAAACGGGGCGGCGACAGTATTTTCGTATTGCGCCAATGATAAATGACACCGGAGGGGGTGAGTCGTTGCGCCAGGATTCATGACACCCGGCGCTTGGTTTGGTTTTGGTTCTTTGGGGTGG
>JAYWDF010000539.1:0-1638 GCA_043779985.1 Akkermansiaceae bacterium
GCCCGAGACGGATTTGAACCGCCGACACGTGAATTTTCAAACGGCGTAGCGGTCCTTATGCCTATTGGTTTCCAGGAGGTTACTTCTCAGAAAAAACTCCAATTCCGTTTATTCTCGACTTATTACTGCGATATCGCATGATCCCCGCAAGCCTAACAGTGACACAGGGAAGAGCGCCGAAAAGGTATGTTCGCTAACCCACCGACAGGCACCGACAAATGGCCAGGATCGCAGAACTCAACTACCGCAAAACACCGAAGGGATGGCTCGTCAACGTTCCTGGAAGCCTGTCCGACACCGGCAGATTTCGCCGCCGGTATTTCCAGACTCGCGACAAGGCAAAGGCTGAATGCCAGCGTCTCAATGAAATCCAGAGAGGCCAGCGCGGACTTGCCGCCGATATCTCCACCGCAACCGCTGAGGACGCTATCAAGGCCCGTGAGTTGTTGGCTAGGTTCAACGTGACACTGGCACAGGCAGCGGCGTTCTACGTCCAGCACCACGACGCGCGATCCAAGGCCCCCACTATGCGCGATGCGTGGAAGCGGGCCGTCGATCACCGGAAGAATCACCGCCCTGCCACACTGGAGTCCTACCGGAAGATGGAGAAGAAACTCCCGTCATGGTTCATGGATATGAACTGCCACGACATCGCGCCGGATCACATCAGGAAGGCATTGGACGAATATACCCCCGGCGCAACCGCATGGAAAAACGGCCGCGCTTACATTTCGAGCGTGATGGGCGACCTCGTAAAGCTCGAACTCATTGCCGAGAATCCCACCAAAAAGATGATGGTGGCACGGGCCGAGGAAACCGACGACGAGGTTGTCATTTACACGCCGGACGAACTCAAAAGCCTCTTTGCCGCCTGCGTTGATTACCCGATGGGAGAAGCTGACAGGCGTTGCTCACAATGCGTGGCACCTTTCGCGTTCATGGCGTTTGCCGGCATCAGGCCCGTGGAGATCACCAAGCTGAAATGGGAAAACGTTTCGGTCGAACTCCACAACATCCGCATCGGATCAACGGTCGCCAAAAAACAGTATCGGCGAAACGTCCGCATCAATGCCACTTTGGCCGCATGGATCGCCACCGTTCCAGAGGATAAGAGGAAAGGCCAAATCATTCCGACCCGCTGGCGGCAGAAAGCCGCCAAGGTCCGTGGCTCCGCCGGAATCGACGGCAGAGAAATGCAGGACGCGCTGAGGCATTCATTCGGCACCTACACGCTCGCCGTTGAAAATGATTTGGACATGCTCAAATCCGACATGGGACACGGCACCACCGCCGTTTATTTCGATCACTACCACAAGGCCGTCACGAAAGCCGAGGCCCTTCCCTACTGGCAGGTTTTGCCGGATGGAGTGGAGGCACTCCCAACAATTCAACCCGTGGAGGTGGTCGCATGAGCCGCCTGCCCATCGCCACCGACATCATCTCAGTCGAGCGCGAACGGTGGGCGAAGTGGCGGGTAGAGCAACCGCCAGAGCCGCCGGAAGTCATGCGGGTCAGGCAGATTGCCGACGCTATGGACGCCCTACGGTGGAAAGACCAGCCAGCCGAGCAACCGCCATCTCACCTCGCCTTGGCTGTCTGCGATGACCGATGGGATTTGATACGCAAGGCGACGGAGCT
>JAYWDF010000540.1:0-5065 GCA_043779985.1 Akkermansiaceae bacterium
GTGGATAAGAAGAAGTTCGAAATCCGCGAATACAGCGATGCCCAATATGCAGAAGAGCTGGAGCGAATCCGCGAGGAATTCACGCCGCTGGTCACGCTGTGCAAGGACCTCGGCCGGGCGATGCGGATCGGGACGAACCACGGGTCGCTCTCGGACCGGATCATGAACCGCTATGGCGACACGCCGCTCGGGATGTGTGAGAGCGCGCTGGAATTCGCCCGGCTGGCCCGCGAGAATGACTATCACAATTTCGTCTTCTCGATGAAGGCGTCCAATCCGAAAGTGATGATCGAAGCCTATCGCCTGCTCGTCGCGCGGCTGGATGCGGAAGGCCCGGACTGGAACTATCCAATCCACCTCGGCGTGACCGAAGCGGGCGACGGCGAGGACGGCCGGATCAAGAGTGCCATCGGCATCGGCTCGTTGTTAGCAGATGGCATCGGCGATACGATCCGCGTCTCGCTGACGGAAGACGCGATTTATGAAATCCCGGTGGCACAGGCGCTGGCGGCACCGTTCAACGGGCGGAGCAACGTTGAAAGTGGCTGGGGCGTCTCGCCCCAGACCGTTGCAGGGGCGTCTGGCCCCGATCTGGATCTGGATGCACACCTGATCCGCCCCGACTGGGACCAACTCGCAAAGCACTCCTCATCCTACCTTCCCCACTGGAGAGTCCCCGGGGCGATCTACTCTGTTACCTTCCGCTTGAAAGATTCCATGCCACCATCGGCTCTGGAAGATTTCCGCCAACGAAAAGATGTTTTGGCAAAACGCCTCGAAGACCTCGTATCCCAAGCCGGCTCGCGGAACTCGATCAGGGCTCTGATCGCCGTTCGTTCTGACATCGCCGCGCTGCATGAAACCGCTTTGGATTCTGCTCTGAATATGGGTCACGGCGAATGCTGGCTCAAGCGCCCGGAGATCGCGAAAATGGTGTTGGACGCTCTGAAGTTCTTCGATGGCAGCCGCTACACGCTCCACGCATGGTCGGTGATGCCGAATCATGTGCATGCCATTCTCAAGCCATACGACGGGCATGATTTGGAGAAAATTCTCCAGGCATGGAAATCATTTACGTCAAAAAGGGCTAACGACTTCCTTAAGCGCAGCGGCCCATTCTGGCAGGAGGAATATTACGATCATATCGTTAGGGATGGGGAAGATTTCCGGAATCAGGTCCGGTATGTTTTGGAGAATCCTCAGAAGGGGAGTGCTTGCGGGGAATGGAGTGGGTCGAGATATGGTGCAACTTGGGAGGAGGTGCTCGGGGCGAGACGCCCCGGCAACGGTCTGGAGCGAGACGCTCCAGCCACCCTGTTGACCCCTTCCTACGATCCATTCAGTTACGAGCGGCGCGCGAGTTCCGTGCTCACCCTCATGGGTCACGAGCTCGGCGGGGAGAAAACGGTGCGGGTCTTCACCACTCAGGAACGCTGGAACGCGCTGGCCCACAAGATCGCCGGGATGGGTGATTTCAAGCCGGAGATCATTTTGGAAAAATCCGGGGTGATAGAAATCGATCCGCGTGACGAAGCGGCGGTTTCCGCGATCAACAGCGAAACTGAGCCACGGCTGGTCACGGTGGTGGACGGGCTCGATCTGGAGGTCATCCACGCCTTCCGGCAGCTCGCCTTCCGCGTCGATCTGCGGCATCCGATTTTGCTCAAGGACACGCTGCACCCGCCGACCGGGGAAACGGACTTCATCCAGGCCTTGCTGCCAGGCGCGCAAAACATCGGCTCGCTGCTTTGTGACGGCATCGGCGACGCCATCCTCATCCGCGGCGAAACCGCACCGGGTCAATCGTTGCGGCTCGCCTATAACATCCTGCAAGCCGCCGGGACGCGGATCTTCAAGACCGACTACGTGGCCTGCCCGAGCTGCGGCCGCACGCTTTTCAACCTCCAGCACACCACCCAGAAAATCCGCGCGGCGACAGGTCACCTCAAGGGGGTGCGCATCGCGGTGATGGGCTGCATCGTCAACGGCCCGGGCGAAATGGCGGATGCGGACTTCGGCTACGTCGGGGGCGCGCCTAACAAAATAAACCTTTACGTCGGCAAGACCGCCGTGAAGTTCAACATCCCGGAGGAAGAGGCGGTCGCCCGTCTCACCGACCTGATCCGCGAGCACGGAAAGTGGGTGGACGCGCCGGAACCGGCCACCGTATAACCGCAACTCCATGGCTGACACCGACACCATTACCCGGACGAAAGAGGAGACCTCGCTCGATGTCCCGTGGAACGTCATCGTCCACGATGATCCGGTAAACCTGATGCAATATGTCACCTTCGTGCTGACCAAGATCTTCGGCTATGATGAAAAGAAAGCGACCGTCCTGATGATGCAGGTTCACAAGTTAGGCCGCTCGATCGTTTGGTCCGGCGAGCGGGAGAAAGCCGAGTTTTACGTCCAACAGCTTCAGGCGCACCAGTTGAAAACCTCTTTGGAGAAAGCCGAATGAAAGCGATGCCTACGCTCGAAGGAGGCCTCCGCGTGGATGCGGAGGATGCCGGTGATTGGGAGCTGCTGCGGTGCATCATCGCCGATGCGAACGGCTGCGAGGCGGATCTGGCAAGCCGCCTCGGCGGACTCATCAGCGAGGAGGCCGGCGGGCCGGACTGGGAGGAATACGTGGTGCCGGACCTGCGTGAAGAGTTTCAGGACGAGCTGGCGCAAGTCGGTGCGGCCATCGAGTCCGCGGTGTTCCACGCGCAGGATGGCCCGGGGCCGCTCTGGATCACCCGCGAGGACGTCTATCCGTGGTACAGCGCGCTCAATCAGGCGCGTCTGGCGATTGAAGAACATTTCGCCTTCGGTCCGAGTGAAACGGTCGACCCGGTGGGACTCACACCCGAGCGCCGGGCGGCCTTCATCCGGAGTCAGTTTTACTGCGCGATCCAGGGCTTGTTGCTGGAATACGTGATGCGGTGAAGGCCGGATTTTCCTAATGAAGGATGATTCCCGGGGGAGTGCCAAAGCCCATGAACACCGCCTTGCTGCCTGCCAGGGGTAGCCTGAAATCGTAGACGCCGTAGCCATTTGCCTTGATGCCGCGGTAGGATCTGCCGTCCGTGGCATTGATCATCACCGCTTGGCCATCCCGCTTCTCATGACCGAGAAAGAGGGCGACGTGGGTGATGTTGACCAGGCGGCCGTCGGTCGGTGTATAGGTGCCGCCCCAGAATAGCAGATCACCGGGCAGGAGCTTTTTTAAAACCGGGTGATCCAGGGTGGTGGCCTCCGCCGGGATTTCGATCAGGCGGTCGTTTTCCTTCAGCCAAAGGAACTGCGCGGCGGATGTCCGCGGCGGGGTCAGCTCGGCCTTGCGCATCACGAAATACATCGCCCCGGAGCAATCCAGCCCGCCGTCCTTCGGATCGGATCCGCCGAACAAATAGGGCAACCACGGCGAGTCCTTGGCCACCGCGAGCGCGCCTGCGATGAGTTTTTTACGATCCTCCGGCAAGGTATCAAACTCGGCCAATTCCGTCGTCTCGATGAGTGCCGGCCTGCCATAGCCGCCCTTGCCCGCAGGAGCGGCGGGCGGCAGCGCGTGGAGGAACCCTGCGCAGCCGAGGAGCAGGGCGAAGAGTCGGCGCAGCATCAGCAACCCTATGCCGGAAGACGCAGCGTTGCAATGGGCCATCGCCACGTGGCACCCTTTCCTCGCAGTGACGAATTCCCTTACCCTCTGGCTGCTGCTCGACGGCAAGCCAGGCCATGAAAACCAATCCCTTGGTCTCGCCGAGGCGATGCAGCGTCGCGTGCCCTGCACCATTCACCGGATCTCACTCGCGGGAAAACGCGGGCTGCTCGCTCGCGTCAACGCCGCCATCCACGCCAGCGTCAGCCTGCCGAAGCCCGATTTCATCATCGGCGCCGGCCATGCCACGCACCTCGCGCTGCTCTGGCTGGCCCGCAAGCATCAGGCGAAAAGCATCGTGTTGATGCGCCCGAGCCTGCCGCTGGCGTGGTTCGATCTTGCCATCGTCCCTGCGCACGATTTCACCCAGCCGCCGCAGCGGAGGAACCTCATCGTCACCCAAGGCGCGCTCAACCGGGTGGCACCGCCGGCAGCGGGCGAACGCAGCGGCCGCATGATCCTCATCGGCGGCCCGTCGGGCACGCACGGGTGGGATGACGTGGCGATTTTGACGGCGTTGGCGGACATCACCTCGGCCGGAGGATGGCAGCTCACGGATTCGCGTCGCACGCCTGCCGGATTCATCGAGGAAATCCGCAAGCGACTGCCCGCCATCGAGGTCTTCCCGCATCAACAAACCCCGCCCGACTGGCTGCCCGCAAAACTCGCCGCGGCGGAAAGTGTCTGGGTCACGGAAGACTCGATTTCGATGATCTACGAAGCGCTCACCTCCGGAGCCAGCGTCGGCCTCTTGCCGATGCCACGAAATCAAGACCGCTCGCGCGTCCTGCGCGGCGTGGAGCGACTGGTCGCCGACGGCTTCCTCGCGCCATTCGCGGAGTGGCAAAATACCCGTCAGCTCAAGGAATCACCGTCCATCCTGCGTGAGGCCGACCGTTGCGCGGAATTGGCGGTTCGGAGTTTATCCTTGTAAATTGAATTTTAAGAGAGCGATTTACAAGGATGATTTCCCGACTCGTTCCTCGCGCCGGATGAGCCGCAATCCCTGACCTGGCGGAAGGATTTCGTGGAAAGCCGGACGAAGCTTGGTTTTGGCAAACCCAGGCCGGCGCGGAGCTCGACTTGCTAACGATGGCCGGCGGCAAACGGATCGGCTTTGAAATGAAGCTTTCCGAATCCCCGCGGACCACCAAGTCGATGCACATCGCCATGCAAGACCTCCGGCTCGATCACCTTTACGTCATCCATCCCGGAGAACTCCGTTTCGCGCTGGACGAAAAAATCACCGCCCTGCCCGCCAAGGAAATCCCCTCGCTGGCCACCGCGGCATTTTAGGCTGTTCGATCCAAAACCGTCCTTCCAGAATCGACCCCGCCCCGCCGCACCACGCCCACCGAAGACTCCCAAACCCCGTGCCAGACCGTCCTTTGCCTCAAATGGAGCGACCGCTACGGCTCC
>JAYWDF010000541.1:0-5061 GCA_043779985.1 Akkermansiaceae bacterium
CCGTAGGCACCCGGGATTTGCAGGTCGCTGATCAGCGCATCCAGCGTGTCGGCCGGGCACTCGATGCGGACGATGCCGGCGAATTGTCCAGCCAGGCGGGCCATCCGGCTTTCCAACCAGTTGCCGCCGTGACTCGCCACCGTATCGGCCAGCGCGCTAACGAGTCCGGGGCGGTCAGTGCCGAGCACCGTCATGACGAGTGAGGATTTCATGGCTTGAAAGAAGCAGAATGTGCCTGGAATGCCAGAGATTTCCGTGAGTGGCTAGGGTTCCAGCTGGATTTGAATTTCTTCCCTCTTGTCTTGTGAAATCCGCAAAAGCCATTCAGGCTACCCTCGATTCGAATGAATACCCCCATGGCAAACGAACATCCGTTCCAACTTCTTTTCGAAACCCTCGGTCGAGTTCCCACTTCGCACGCAGAGTCGGTCAACCGCCAAGCGTATGAGATTTTATCGGACATCCTCACGGTTCCGGTGGAGAAATCAGGCCGCTGCATCCTGCTTCGGGCACCCCGCGCAGGCCACGGGAAGACCCATCTTTTGTCCAGGATCCAGCATCAGTTGGGATCGTCCCATGAATTCGTCCCGCTGCACGCCGCCTTCGGCAGCCGCATCGATGCCGCATCGGTCACCGACGACACCCTGCGCCGCCTGGTCCGCCAGTTGCCTGCCTCCGGGGGCTTGTGCATGCTGGATTTGGTGACGCGGCGCTTGTTCGCCTCCGCGCTGCAGCCCTTGGTGAGTTCGGGCGAGGTGCCATGCCAGGACCGGGAAGGTGCCCTAACGGCATTGCGCGTCCGTCCGGTGGAAACCTTTGATTTCCATCACCCGAACGCAGTCACCGCGCATTGGGCTCGGGAAAATTTCGAAGTGCTCGGCCAGCGGCTCAGCTTGGAGCTCGCCCAGCGCAGCGGCTTGCCGGTCAGTGAAATCACGTTTTGGGTTGATACGTTGTTCCGTTTCGCCTCGTCGCCCTTGGACAACTCGAACCGGGTTAGAATCCTGGCGGAAGCGGTTCACAGCGGCGTCGGCCTGGAGATGGAGCGGCTTGAAGCACTGCTCGGGCTGCTCACTTTGCTGATGCGTGTCGTCCTGGTGGCTGACGACCTTGAGGGGTTTTCCACCGATGAAACCGCCGCTCTCCGGCTGGCAGCGTTCCTCGGTTCGCTCCGCCAATCCGTGGAGCGCCTCGACGTCATTCTCTCGCTCAATCAGGACATCTGGCAGAACGCCTTCGTGCCGCGCCTCAGCGGTGGCCTTGCGGATCGCTTGTCGGAAGTCGTCGTCGAGCTCGAGCCCTTGACGGAGAAGGAAATGGCAGCCCTGTTGGATTCGCGCGTGCCCGGCCTCGGCCGACGGGTGCTGGATCGCATCGACGTCCCCGCCGCGGGCACCCATGCCCGAGGGCTGATCCGCGCCGCCGGCATGGCCTGGCTCAAGGCGACCGCCATGGATTCCGCCCCGGCCGCTCTGGTCTCCCCGGCCTTGATCCCTTCGCCACTCGTGACCGCGGTGGAGGCTGCGCCGCCGAGCCCGCAAGCGCTCGTTCCTCCTGTGGAACCCGCAGTGGCTCCCGTTTTTGAAGCCGCGGCCCAAGCTGCCAGTCCGGTTTCACCTGAAATCGCGCCTGTGCCAGATTCCGCGCCAGTCGCCTGGCCGGCGCCTTCCTTCACCGCGGCCCAAGCCGTAGAAGCGGTCCCGGAACCCGCAGCTCCTCAGGCTCCAGTGGATGCGCCGGTGTGGACCGAAGCGCCACCTGTCGCCGCGTCTGTGCCAGAATATCACTGGACTCCTCCCGCACCGGTCGTGGAAACAACGCCCGAGCCCGCGTCTTTTGCGCCTAGTTCCCCGCCACAGGTCGATTCTCCCTTTCAAGTGGCGGCCCAGGAGACTGTGCCGACTTTCGCTCCGCCGCAGTTGCAAGAGCCTGCGCGCGAGCCCGTCGTTTCGCCAGCGCCTTACCAAGCTCCCGTGGATTCGCCCTTCCAAGTGGCGGCCCAGGAGGCTGTGCCGACTTTCGCGCCGCCTCAGTGGCATGAGCCTGCGCGCGGGGTCGTCCCGCAGCCGGTGCAGGAGCCCGTTATTACGGCAGCGCCTTACCAAGCTCCTGTAGACTCTCCCTTCCAAGTCGCCGCTCAGGAGGCTGCCCCGGCTTTCGCCCCGCCGCAGTGGCAGGAGCCGCAGCGCTACGTCCCCGCCCAGTTGGTGCAGGAGGCGGTTGTTCCGGCAGCGGCTTACCCAGCTCCCGTGGATTCGCCGTTCCAAGTGGCTGCCGGGAATTTCACCGCGGCACCGCCAGCTCCAGCCTTCGAGCCTGGCCCGGAGCCGGTATTCCAGCCGACTGCCCAGCCTGCCGAGGCGCCAGCCACGCCTACCGCTGCCGATACCGACCGCGTGGATGACCTGCTGCGCCAGTTCCGCGAGCGGTACGGTCGCGGAAGCTTGTGAAAATTTTCACAAACCCCTTGCGAAATCGGCCGCTTTGGGCGTTTCTTTCGGCGGCAAATCAGGCATGAGTACCACTACCCAAGAAATCGAAGCTCCCGACACCCTCGCCCGTTCCGCTCGCGCAGCGGACAGCTATCATGCCGAAACGGATGATCTTGTAGGCGAGCGGATGGTTCTCAACATGGGGCCTTCCCACCCCGCGACTCACGGCGTCTTGCGCCTCATTCTCGAGCTGAATGGCGAAATCATTCATTCCGCTGATCCGGACGTGGGCTTCCTGCACCGCGGCGACGAGAAGATCGCGGAAAACATGCACTACAACCAGTTCGTGCCCTACACGGACCGCTTGGACTACCTTGCCCCGCTGGCGAACAACGTCGCCTACGCCTGCGCTGTGGAAAAACTGATGGGCTGGACCCTGCCGCCGCGCGGCCAAGCCCTGCGGGTGCTGTGCTGTGAGCTCGCCCGGATTTCCTCCCACATGTTAGGCGTCGGCGTTTGCGCCATGGACGTCGGAGCCATGACCGTTTTCCTCTATACCTTCACCGAGCGGGAAAAAGTCTATAATCTCTGCGAGCAGCTCACCGGCGCACGCTTCACCACCTCCTACACCCGCGTCGGCGGTCAGCTGCGCGACATGCCGCCGGGCTTTGAGGCCTCGGTCCGCACCTTCCTCGACGAGTGCCTGGTCACCATCGGCGAGATCAGCAAGCTCCTCGACAAGAATAAGATCTTCCTCGACCGCATGGTCGACGTCGGCGTCATCAGCCGCGAGTCCGCCATCGCCTGGGGCATGACCGGGCCGAATCTCCGCGCCTCGGGCGTCGCCCGCGACCTCCGCAAGGACAGCCCTTACCTCGGCTACGAGAAATACCAGTTCGACGTGCCCATCGCCGATGAGGGCGATTGCTACGCCCGCTATCAGGTCCGGATGGAGGAAATGCGCCAGTCCATCCTGCTTTGCCGTCAAGTGCTCGACACCATGCCCGAGGGGCCGGTCAATCTAGCCGACTCCAAGAGCATGCTGCCAGACAAAGAGCGCGTCCTCATGTCGATGGAAGAGCTCATCCATCATTTCATCGTCTCCACCCAAGGCATCAACGCTCCTGCGGGAGAGGTTTACTTTGCGGCGGAAAATCCCAAGGGCGAGCTCGGTTTCTTCATCCACTCCAAGGGCGGCGGGGTTCCGTATCGCTTGAAGATCCGCAGCCCCTCGTTCTGCAATCTCTCCATCACCGCCAAGCTGCTGCCCGGCCACATGGTGTCCGACATCCCGGCCATCCTCGGCTCCCTCGACTTCGTCATGGGCGAGTGCGACCGATAGAAAATCCGCCTCCTTGCGGCTAAAAAATCTTCACACCATCTCCGATGTCCCACTCCACTCTGTCCACGCTCGAAGAATCCGTAGCCTCGCACGAGACACCCGGCAGCAAGTTCTATCCACCCTTCGCCATCACGCCCGAGCTGGAAGGCGAGGCGGATGCCCGCATCTCCCATTACCCCGAGAGCAAGCGGGCCGCCACCTTGCCGCTGTTGCACATCGTCCAACACCACTTCGGTTTCATTTCGGCTCTTTCCATCGAGTGGGTGGCTAACAAGCTCGGCATCGAGCCGATCAAGGTCCTTGAAGTCGTGAGCTTCTACCCCGGCTTCCGCCAATCCGCGCCCGGGAAATTCCACATTCGCGTCTGCCGCACCCTTTCCTGTGCGATGGGTGGCAGCCACGAGTTGATGGCGCGCCTTGTCGAGCTCACCGGCATCGACCGCTCCGCCAGCGACTCGCATCACCACCCGATCAGCGTCTCCCCCTGCGGGAAATTCTCCGTCGAGTTCGCCGAGTGCCTCGCCTCCTGTGGCAGCGCGCCGGTGTGCATGGTGAACGACGATTTCCATGAAGGCATCGCCCCTGAAAAGGCCGAGGAACTCCTCGCAAAATACGCGCCGCAAAGCTGAGTGCCAGCCGTGGCTCGAGATGTGATTTAGCAGGATCCCTATCGACCCTTCTTCGGTGTAGCTAAAGAGGAAGGGACGGCCACATGGCCGCCGATCTTTATGCAAGAACGCCCCAGACCTGTTGGAGGTCCGGGGCGCGGTTTGAGTCTCAGCCTATGGAATTATGCCAAGTCGAAGCGGTCGAGGTTCATGACCTTGGTCCATGCCGCGACGAAGTCGTTGAGGAACTTGGCTTGCGAGTCCGCAGTGCCATAAACTTCTGCTAGGGCTCGAAGCTGGGAGTTGGAACCGAAGACCAGATCGACACGGGTGCCGGTCCACTTGAGCTTGCCGGTCTTGCGGTCGTGCCCTTCAAACAGGTCCTTGGCGTCGGAGACCGCCTTCCACTGCGTGCCCATGTCGAGCAGGTTGACGAAGAAGTCGTTGGTCAGCGCCTCGGGCCGCTTCGTGAAGACCCCGTGCTGCGCCCCGCCGACGTTGGCCTTCAGGACACGGAGGCCGGCCACGAGCACCGTCATCTCGGGCGCGGTCAGGGTGAGGAGTTGCGCCTTGTCAACCAGCAGCGCCTCGGCCGGCAAAGTGCATTTGCCCTTAAGGTAATTGCGGAAGCCGTCGGCGATCGGCTCGAGCACGGCGAAGGTGGCCGCATCGGTCTGCT
>JAYWDF010000542.1:0-5059 GCA_043779985.1 Akkermansiaceae bacterium
CGTCATTGAGGCGGAGGGTCAGCGGGCCTTCGAGCTGGGAGGGTTCGAGCCAGAATTTCAGCCAAATCTCGGTGGTGCCCTTCCCTTCCTCACCGCCGAAGGTGGTGTCCGCGGGCTCGAGCCGGGCGTGCGACGCGGTTTCCAGGTAGACCGGTTTTTCCAAATCGTGCGTCATCCCGGGAAGCACCTTTAAGTGGGCGTTGACCCAGAAATATCCTTGATCCCGCGTCACCAAGGTCTCCACCACCTGGCAGCGCGCGGCGGCGTCCGCGCCCCAGGCATAGGGCCGGAACCAGCCCCACGCGGCAAAGCCTGAGGAGAGCAACAGGCTAACGATGAGGAATTTTCGCAAAATCGGTCGTTTCACGGCGCTAGAGGAGCTTGATCGGGCGCGTGCTGCAAACGAAAACGGGCGGGCCGTTTCCGGCCCGCCCGTGGGATGATTTTCAATTCGGAACGACTCAGAAGTCGTAGCCTTCTTCGCCGTGGTCGCTGATGTCGAGACCGGCGGTCTCAGCTTCAGCGCTTGGGCGGAGACCGATGACGGCCTTGACCACCATGGCGATGACGACGGTTCCGACGATCGAGAGGGCCAGCGTAATGCCGATGGCGATCAGCTGTTGGCCGAGCAGTCCGCCATTGGCGACCAGTTTATCGAGGCCGTTCTTGGCGGCGTAGGTGTTCGCAGAGGTGAGGTTGGCGTTGACCGAGCTGGTGGCCAGGATCCCGGTCAGGACAGCGCCCATCGTGCCGCCGACTGCGTGGACACCGAAGGTATCAAGCGCATCGTCGTAGCCGATAGCACCCTTGACATACATCACGAAGATGTAAGGGACGATCGCAGCGAGAACACCGATGATCATGGCGCCAGTGGCATCCACAAATCCGCAAGCAGGAGTGATGACGACGAGGCCGGCGACGATACCCGAGCAGATGCCGAGGATGGAAGCGTGGCCCTTGAGGACTTTTTCCATGATTCCCCAGACAAAGCCTGCCATCGCAGCGGCGAGGGTGGTGGTCATGAAGGCATTGGCGGAGACGCTGTCAGCGGCGAGAGCGGAACCGGCGTTGAAGCCATACCAACCGACCCAGAGCATGCCGGTGCCGACCATACAAAGCACCATGCTGTGTGGGGACATTTTTTCCTTACCGAAGCCAAGGCGCTTGCCGAGGATGATGCAGAGGATCAAGGCGCTCCAACCGGAAGTCATGTGGACGACCGTGCCGCCAGCGAAGTCCACGGCTTTGATGGCCGCGTCGCCGTTCCAGACGCCGTTCATCAGACCGGTCACGCCCCAGATCATGTGAGCCATCGGAATATACACCACGAACATCCAGATGAAGATGAAGGCCATGATGGCGGAGAATTTCATGCGCTCGGCGATGGCACCGATGATCAGGGCCGGGGTGATGATCGCGAACATCAGCTGATACATGGCGAACACGTTTTGTGAGATCCAGAAGCAGTAGTCGGTGTTCGGAGCACTCGTGACGCCCTTGAGGAAGAAGAATTCAGTTCCACCCAGGTATGGGGAACCGAAGCTTTTTCCGAAAACCAAGCTGTAGCCGACGGCCCACCAGATGACGGTGACCATGCCAGCGCAGCCAAGGCACTGGGCTAAGACGCTGAGGACGTTTTTCTTGCGCACCAGACCGCCGTAGAACAGGGCGAGACCGGGAAGAGTCATGAAAAGCACCAAAGCCGCACAAGTCATCATCCAGCCGTTGTGACCCGGTCCTGGAAGGCCGGCGACTTTCGAGGTCCAAGGCGCTTCGACCGGGCCACCGACGCCGACGTTATTGAAATAGCTCTCCAAGTCGGCGAGCCGTTGCTCCGTAGTGGCGGCAGGTGGAGCGGCCACCGCTTCAGTTGCCGGCGGGGAAGCCGCGGTCTCCTGCGCCGACGCAGGCAGACACATGGGAATAGCGATAAACGCGATTGCAGCAGCCGTGAGGGCCCGCAGTTTGTTGAGATGTCGACTGGTCATGGTGGTCAAGGTTGATCGGATAGTTGGTTGCTTGGTCCCGACGATTCTAGATCCTCGAGGGTTGGGTGGACCGGAAAGCAAACGCCGTGCCAAGGTCACACATCTCCAGCAAAAGCATGCTAGAACAACCTAACTCCACCTAATATTTGCGAATTAAGTCGATTCTCACTTGCCAGCGGCGGCCCCCCCTTCTATCTCGCCGCTGCGCGGAGAGCTGATCCCTGCCAAATAACGCTGGACAACTCCTTCGGAAAGATTAACAAATCGCCCGACGGAGAGCGTCCTGCAGCTATTTTGGCATGCGAGATGCTAAATCCGAAACACTCTTGTCTGTCCCGGTTCCCGGAGCAGCGGAGTGCTAGCAGCAACCGAAAACCAACATAACACGATGCAAAACTACTGCAAAACCATTGGCGCCATGGCCGCTGCCTCCGCCCTTGTGGCCGGCACAGCTAAGGCTGAAGTCGAATACGAAATGCACACTGGCTACTCCAGCGAGTATCTTTTCCGCGGTCTTGACCTCGGCGATCATCTCATTGAAGCCGGTGTCGACGCTTCCACCGAGTGGAACGGCCTCGGACTGAGCGCCGGCGCTTGGTACGGCAGCTTCGATGCTCCTAAAAACATTCGCTTCGTCGGCAACGGCCAAGTGGACAACGACGAGCTCGACCTCTACGCCGAAGTCTCCAAGGACCTTGGATTCCTCAAGGCTTCCGTGGGCTACATCTACTACGAATACGCTCAAGCGACTTCCAACCACTTCTACTCCAAGAACAGCAACGCTCAGGAAGTTTACTTCGGTATTTCCCGTGACCTTGGTTTCGCTGAAGCCTCCCTCACCTACTATTGGGGTGTTATGGGCGACAACGATGGCTACTCCGAGCTCGCGCTCGCCAAGAGCTTCGAACTAAGCCAGTGCTTGAACCTCAACGTGGGCACCAACGTCGGCTACCTCGTCGAGCAAGGTGACTTCACCGCTTGGACCACCAAGGTCTCACTTGACTACGGTTTCGCCGAACACGCCAAGCTCTCCCCGTTCGCAGCGGTTTCGTTCGCTCTCAGCGACGAAGACAACACTGCTTACCAAGGCTCCGGCAACGAGTTCACCGCAGGTGCAATGCTCTCCGTCAGCTTCTAAGCTGACTTTGAGTCATCTGACTTGAATCATCTTAAGGACGGTCGCGAAAGCGGCCGTCCTTTTTTTGCGCAAATTTGGAATGACCCAGCCGTCAAACAAACGATTTTCCGGCTTGGAAAAAACCTGCTCTGTGGGAAAGCTCCGTCCATGTTTCTCGGCCTTGATTCCTCCACCCAGTCTCTCACCGCAGTCGTGATCGATCCCAAGTCGGGTCAGATCACTTGCCAGCTCTCGGTCAATTTCGGCGCCGACCTGCCGCACTACCAGTCCCCTAGCGGATTCATCCCCGACGGAAGCGATGGCGAAGTCCTTGCGAATCCCTTGATGTGGCTCGAAGCACTCGATCTCTTGTTAGCCCGCCTGACGCAAGCCACCGACCTCTCGCAGGTGAAAATGATCGCCGGATCCGGCCAGCAACACGGGTCGGTCTATCTGGATTCCAGCTTCGACACCCGCCTTGCCGCGCTGGATGCCGACGGGGATTTGATTTCACAGATAGCCCCAGCCCTCACCCGCTCCACCTCGCCGATCTGGATGGATACCTCGACGGGAGCCGAGTGCGCGGAAATCACCGCCGCGCTGGGCGGATCCGCCGAACTCTGCCGCCGTAGCGGGTCCATCGCCATCGAGCGCTTCACCGGGCCGCAAATCCGCCGCTTTTACAAGTCCGAGCCGGCCGCCTACGACCGCACCAGTCGGATTCACTTGGTGAGTTCGTTCATCGCTTCAGTGATCGCCGGAAAGTCCGCGCCCATCGACTTCGGCGATGGCGCGGGGATGAATCTACTGAATCTCTCCAAGCTCGGCTGGGACACCGACCTGCTGGCCGCGACCGCACCTAACTTGGGAGCCAAGCTCTTGCCTCCCGCAGCAGCGACGACGGTCCAAGGGCTGATTTCCCCGTATTTCGTCAGGAAATACGGCTTTTCGGACCATTGCCGCAGCGCTCTGTTCACCGGTGACAATCCGGCGTCGCTCGTGGGCATGGGCGCCACCACCCCCGGTAACGTGGTGATTTCCCTCGGCACCAGCGACACCTTCTTCGCCGCCATGCCAGGGCCGAAGACGGACCCTAACGGCTACGGCCATGTCTTCGGAAATCCAGCCGGCGGCTTCATGTCGCTGATTTGCTTTCGCAACGGCTCACTCGCCCGCGAAGCCCTGCGCGACAAGCACGGCCTGGACTGGAACGCGTTCGACCGCGACGCGCTCGCGATGACCCGGGATGCAGCGGGAAGCAACTTGATGCTGCCGTTTTTCGGCCCGGAAATCACGCCACGCCACGACTTCAGCGGGCCGGTGTTGCAAGGCTCGCCCGAGTTCGAGGCTGGCACCGATGCGGCGCTGCAAGTCCGCGCCTTGCTTGAGGGCCAATTCCTCAACATGCGCCTGCACTCCCAGTGGATGGAAGTGAAAACCGAACGCATCCGCCTCACCGGTGGCGCGGCCAAGAACGATGGCATCGCCCAACTCGTGGCCAATATTTTCCAAGCTCCGGTCGAGCGGCTCGATGTGCTGAACTCCGCGGCCCTTGGCGCGGCGTTGGTCGCCGCCGCGGCCGATGGCCAGGACTTGCCCGCGCTTCAGGACGTTTTCTGCAAAGCGGCCGCCGGTTCCTCGCTCCAGCCAGACCTCGCGCTGGCCGAGACCTACGAATACGCCCTCGGGCGCTTCGAGGCGCTTCTCAACACCCAGCGCTGAGAAGAATTTCTTCGAAAAGTTGACCAAGTCGCATCGCAGGACTACAGATGCGCCGTGATGATCATTGACCAATACGCCAACCGTTTTGTATGCGATCTCGTGGCCTACGAGCCCGGGAAGCCGATTGATGAAACCGCGCGCGAACTCGGGCTGGACCCCTCGCAAATCGTCAAGGTCGCCTCCAACGAAAATCCGCTCGGCCCATCCCCGCTGGCGAAAATCGCGATGCGCG
>JAYWDF010000543.1:0-5058 GCA_043779985.1 Akkermansiaceae bacterium
CTTGCTCGGATTGATGATGAGCAAGCGCACCGACTATCCAATGTAGTGGTGGAAGAAAATGATGTGCTTCTCAACATCACTGGCGCTTCTGTGGCTAGGTGCTGTATTGCACCAAGAGACTTTTTGCCGGCTCGGGTGAATCAACATGTTTCGATCATCCGACCGGTTAGCGCTAAGCTGGACTCCGAGTTTCTCCACTTCCTCCTGATCTCGAAGTCCTACAAAGATCGGTTGCTGCACACCGGAGAAGGCGGATCAACAAGGCAGGCAATCACCAAGGCACAGATTCAGGACTTTACCATTGAATACCCGGAAGCGCTCGCCGAGCAGCGTCGCATCGTCGGCCTCCTCGACGAAGCGTTTGAGGGCATCGCCACCGCCAAAGCCAACGCCGCAAAGAACCTCCAAAACGCCCGCGCCCTCTTCGAAAGCCACCTCCAATCCGTCTTCTCCCAGCGCGGGAAGGGGTGGATTGAGGCGACTCTCGAAGATGTGCTTGCCGTCCAGCCGCAGAATGGTTGGTCACCGCCAGCAGCCAATCACTCCGCTTCCGGCACGCCGGTTCTAACTCTGTCGTCAGTTACCGGATTTCATTTCAGACCCGATAAGATCAAGTTCACCTCGGCAACCACGGGCGCTCATCGGAATTATTGGGTTAAGAATGGCGACTTTCTCATCACCCGCAGCAACACACCGGAGTTAGTCGGTCATGTGGCGATAGCCGTAGGAATCGACAAGCCGACGATCTACCCGGATCTTATTATGCGCATGACTCCGGCGGAAGATCGGATGATGACAGAGTTTCTTTATTATCAGATGCGGACCCCGGCCTTGCGGAAAGAAATCACTGGCCGAGCGCAGGGTGCGAATCCAACGATGAAAAAGATCAGCAATGGAGCAGTGAGAACCCTTCCTATCACCGTGCCCCCTATCACCACGCAACAGGCCATCGTCAAAACGCTAATCGCGCTCTCAGAAGAAACCAACCGCCTCGCCGCCATCTACCAGCAGAAGCTCGCCGCGCTGGAGGCGTTGAAGAAGTCGCTCCTCCACCAAGCATTCAGCGGGGAGCTTCGGTAAACTCAGCCACCGCTGTGAGGTTTTCTGATTTCCTCCATCCATCCACTCAACTACTTTCCCACTCATGAGTCCGCCCGACATCCGCTGGATCCAGCGCTTCGACAACTTCAAGCGGGCATTCGCGCGCTTGTGCGAGGGGTCCGAGTTGGCGGAGCAGCGGGATCTCTCGGATCTGGAGCGGCAGGGGCTGATCCAGGCCTTCGAGTTCACTCATGAGCTGGCGTGGAACACTCTGAAGGATTTTCTCACCGCCCGCGGTTCGTCCGAGAAGCTTTATGGATCGAGGGACGCCACCCGCGCGGCCTTCGCCACAGAGCTGATTGAGAACGGCGAGGCATGGATGGAAATGATCAAGCATCGCAACGAGTCGTCCCACACCTACAACGAGGACGTGGCCGGGAAGATCATGGAGGCGATTCAGACGCTCTATGTGCCGGCGTTCGAGGCATTTCAGCGCCGGTTCCTGGAGTTGGAGAAGGAGGAATCCGCATGAATCACGGACTTCCCGAGAGCACTGTGGAACGAATCCGGGGAGTGCTGGCGCATTTTCCGGAAGTGGAAAAGGCCGTGCTCTATGGCTCGCGTGCCAAGGGAACCCATCGCCCCGGCTCGGACATCGATCTCGCGCTCTACGGCAGCGGCCTGGGACAAACGCTGTTGGCGCGAATCGACGAAGAGTTGGACGACCTGCTGCTGCCCTACCAGATGGATCTCTCGCTTTTCGCGAGTCTGACGCACCCCGAGCTGCTCGATCACATCCGGCGGGTCGGGGTGGTCTTTTTTGAACGGGCACCAGCGACGCCGGAAGTCCAGCCCGCATGATCGAGGCGAGCCAGCAGAACGGAGATTGCATGTCCGGAACATCCACGAGGAGAACGAGTTGCCCCAGGAGGCAACTCACAAGGAATTCTTGTGGGTTCGGCAAGAGGGGGATCCGACTTTTCCCGCCCTAAAGCCTATAGGTAATGATTGAACGATCATGGGGATCCCGGTTGACAGGATTCGCAGAATCTGCGTTTTTGTAACCATGAATGCCGTGCCCCCCCAACAGACTTTCGGCGAGCGCCTGCGCCGGGCACGGCTGATGCGCGGGCTGACCTTGCGCGAGGTGGCGGAGCGTCTGGCCGATGCCGGGACGCGGCTTTCCCATGCGGCGTTGCAGAAATACGAGAAGGGCCTGATGGGACCGGACTCCACGGTGTTGCTGGCGCTGGCGCGGGTGTTCGGCGTGGATGCGGGGTATTTTTTCCGGCAGAAGTCGGTGACGCTGGGCAACATCGAGTTCCGTAAGCTGACGAAGTTTCCCGAGCGGGAGGTGAGCCGCGTGCGGGAGGAGGCGGCGGACTTTTTCGAGAAGTATCTCCAAATCGAGGAGATTCTGGAGATCCGGCCCGCGCCCTTGCCGCAGGTGGACTTGAGCCACCTCGCGCCCGATCAGGAAGCTGAGCTTGCCCGGGAGGCAGAAAATGCGGCGGAGATGATTCGCCGGGAATGGAAACTGGGTGAGGCGGCGTTGAGCAATGTCCACGAGTTGCTGGAGGAGCGCGGCGTGAAGGTGAAGGAAGTGGAGGCGGACGAGAGTTTCAACGGCTTCTCCGGTTGGGCGGATGACTCCACGCCGGTGATCGTGCTGGCGTCCTGGCTGAAACAGGATCTCCCGCGCAAGCGGTTGACCGCCATTCATGAGCTAGGCCACTTGGTGATGAAGCTGCCAGAGGGATTGACCCACAAGCAGAAAGAATCCCTGTGCTATCGCTTTGCCGGGGCGCTTTTGATTCCCGCCGTCGCCATGCGTGCCCGCCTTGGAACGAAACGCCCGGGTGGCATCAGCTTTCCGGAGCGTGTCGGCATCAAGGAGGACTGGGGGATTTCCATCGCCGCCCTGATGCGCCGTGCGGCGGAGCTTGAGATCATCACCCCCGGTCAGTTGAAGTCGTTCCAATTCATGAACCGGAACAACCGGAAGGTGGAACCCGGGCGCTGGGAAGCATCGGAAAAGGCGGACCGCTTCGAGCAACTCGTCTATCGGGCGGTGTCCCAGGAACTCATCACCCGGGCGAAGGCGGCGGAGTTGCTGGACGTGACGTTGCGGGAGTTTGACCACCTCTTCGCCGCCGAAGCCGCATGAGTCCGCCGCCCATGAAGATCGCGGTGCAGGATGCGAATGTCCTGATCGACTTGGAACTGGCCGGATTGTTTGATCTTTGGTTCCAGACGGGGATCGAAACCCACACCACGGACTTCATCCGGGCGGAGTTGGAAGACGGCGGACATGCCCAGACGCTGGCGTATTTCGAGAGTGGCCATGTGCGTGAACACGGGCTGACCTTTGAGGAGATCATGGCTGTTTCCTAACTGGAAGCAGAGATCGGAAGCAAGGCGAAGTTCAATGATTGCTCGGTGCTGTTTCTCGCCCTCAAGCTGGATGCGATGCTTCTATCCGGAGACAAGGCACTGCGGAAGGCAGGAAAGGAAAAGCGGATAGAAGTTCACGGCACGTTGTGGATTTTCGATCAACTGGTAGAACGGAAACTTCTGCCCGCCGGGATCGCCGCCGCGAAGTTGCAGCACCTTCGCAGTCTTGATCGTTTTTTCCCGGAGGCTGACTGCCAGGTGCGGCTGAGACGATGGCAGGGCGCATGATAGAATGATGTCTCGCCAGCCATCTGTGAGAACGTTAGGTGTTCTTCCAGCCAGTCACTGAGGGACTTACATGAACGAAGCCGAAACCCGCGCCGAGCACATCGATCCCGCCCTCAAAGCCGCAGGCTGGGGTGTCGTGGAAGGCAGTCGCATCTTGAGGGAATATCGAATAAACCCCGGCTGCATCAAGGGTCTGGGCAGGCGCGGTCTGCCGGAGATCGCGGACTACGTGTTGGTCTTCCGCAACATCAAGCTGTCCGTGGTGGAAGCCAAGGCGTGGGACAAGCTGCTGACGGAAGGCGTGGGGCAGGCGAAGTGTTACGCGGGGAAGCTGGAGATTCGCTTCACCTATGCCACCAATGGCAAGGGGATCTACGCCATCGACATGGAAACCGGCACCGAGGGCGAGGTGACGCATTATCCCGGCCCCGAGGAACTCTGGAACCTGACCTTTGCCAAGGCCAACCTCTGGCGGGATCGCTTCTCAGCCATCCCGTTCGAGGACCGGGGCGGTTATTTCCAAGGGCGCTACTATCAGGACATCGCCATCGTCCGGGTGCTGGAAGCCATCGCTGCGGGCCGGTTCCGCATCCTTCTCACGCTCGCCACCGGCACGGGCAAGACTTTCATCGCCTTCCAACTTGCGTGGATCCTTTTCCATAGCCGCTGGAACCTCAGTGGCGAGCCGACACGCCGCCCGCGTATCCTGTTTCTCGCAGACCGGAATATCCTCGCCAACCAAGCTTACAACGCCTTCTCGGCATTCCCGGAAGACGCGCTCGTCCGCATCGCTCCTGATGAGATCCGCAAGAAGGGCAGAGTGCCGAAAAATGGCAGCATCTTCTTCACGATCTTCCAGACCTTCATGGCTTCGGCAAGCTCAGCCACCGGTGATTCAGATTCTGCTGGCAAGTCCGGCTCAGCGGTCAACTACGGAGATGCGACAGAAATTCGTTTCGAAGAGCTGGCAGAAATTCGAGACGCCGCCGCATACATGTATATTCTGGAATGTGCGGACGGTAGTTTTTACACTGGCAGCACGAACCATCTCAGGAAGAGGTTGGTTCAACACAGGAATGGTGAGGGGGCCTTGCACACTGAGAGACATCTGCCATTGAAGCTCGTTTACTACGAAACTCATGAACTTGTTAGCCAGTCCTTCAAAAGGGAAAAGCAGGTGCAAGGTTGGAGCAGAGCGAAGAAGATCGCACTGATCAAAGGTGACATCGCACAGTTGAAACAATTGGCACGAAGCAGATCTGCCCCTGGAACGGCCCCTGAACCATCCTTGAAGTCGGTCCCTGAGCCTGCCGAAGGGTACTTCGGCGATTACCC
>JAYWDF010000544.1:0-1631 GCA_043779985.1 Akkermansiaceae bacterium
CGTCGCTCCGCCGGCGCGTCCTCAATGGGGGGGCGCTCATTGAAAGCGGCGTCACGATCAATTCCATCGAAACCCGCGACAGCCAAGTCGTCGCCCTAACGGGCAATGGCCGGCGCTTCGAGGGCGGCAAATTCGTCATTGCCGGCGGCTCGTGGAGTGCGGATCTGTTAAAATCCGTGGGGCTGAAATTACCCCTTCAGGCAGGAAAAGGGTATTCCCTCACCTTACCGGTGCCCCCGGAACTGCCTCGGCTTTGCTCGATCTTCGCAGAGGCGAAAGTCGCGATCACGCCGATGGACGGCTGCCTGCGCTTCGGCGGGACGATGGAAGTCGGCGGGCTCGACGCATCGATCAATGCCGCCCGGGTGCGCGGCATCGTGAAGTCCGTTCCGGGTTATTTTCCGAAATTTTCCGAGCGGGATTTCGACGGAGTCAGACCCTGGGCCGGGCTGCGTCCCGTCTCGCCGGACGGAATTCCCTATCTAGGCCAGGTTCCGGGCTTTGCAAATCTCATCGCCGCCAGCGGCCATTCGATGATGGGACTCAGCCTCGGTCCCGTCAGCGGCAGACTCGTCGCAGACTTGCTTGCGGGCGATCCGCCATTCAGGCCCATCGAGGCGCTGGCACCGGGGAGATTTTGAAATGCACATACTATCACAATCTTCTTGAATTTTCAGAATTTGCTGAAAATATGGCAGGCATGTCGGAAGTTTCCCAACCCAGTCCTGAATTGCCGAGCCTGCCGCCACGCCAAGTCAGTCCGTACGTGTGGCTTTGCCTTGCCGCCGGAATCACTTCGGTGCTCTACCGGGTGCTGGTGCTGGGACAAAAGGAGCAAACGGCGCTGATGTTCATCGGGCTGCCCACGGCACTGGCGATGTTGATCACATTTCTGCCGAGATCCTCCAGCGCGACGGGGATGATCATGAAGGGGATCAGCCTCTTTCTGTTATTGCTTGGAATTTTGTTCATCGAGGGTTTCATCTGCATCCTGATGGCCGCACCGTTCTTTTATGCGGTGGGCTTCATTGTCGGGATTTTCGCTGATAAGGCGAGGGCACGCCGGGAGTTCGAAAGGCGCTTCCGAGTTGTCGTTCTCCCCGTGTTGGTGCTGATGAGCTTGGAGGGGATCACCGGAGCGCTGTCGTTCCCGCGGGACGAAACGATCACCGTGAGCCGGGAAGTGATGCTTCCGCCTGCCGCCGCACGCGAACGACTCGCCCGGGGGCCGCAGTTTGCACTATCAGAACTTCCGCCGTTCTTGAAACTCGGCTTTCCTGCACCTCACCGCATCGACGGCAGCGGACTGGAAACCGGCGACAAATGGCTCATCCACTTCGCCGGCGGCGAGGGAAAGCCCGGAGACCTATCAGCGGAGGTGGTCGAAAGCGGACCCAACCATGTCCGTGTCGCACGCCTGGCAGATACTAGCCACATCGCACATTGGCTGGATTGGCAGGAGGCCGAGTGGACCATCGAGCCGAGCGGAACCGGCTCGCGGGTGACGCTCACCATGCGCTACCGAAGGCTGCTCGATCCGGCGTGGTATTTCAAACCGATCGAGCGCTACGGCGTGAAAACAGCGGGTGAATATTTCCTCGCCCAAACGTATAAGACCCCGTGACCCGAGA
>JAYWDF010000545.1:0-1628 GCA_043779985.1 Akkermansiaceae bacterium
GCCCTGGCACCAGCGGCGGTCGCGGATGAGGTGATCGACCAGTGTCGGCGGTGCTTCTTCGTAAGTGCCCTCGATGTCCCACGCGAGCCAGACTTCCCAACCTTGGGTCACCATCAGCGCGGCCTCGACGAAGTCGTGGCTGAGAATGCGGCCGCCGAAAGGCTCGCGGCCGGGCAAGGCCGGAAGCTCGCAGAATTCGGAAAACGGCTTCACCCGGATCAGGGCGTTGTGACCCCAGTAACTGCCCCCGCTGAGCTGCCAGAAATTGAGCCCGCGGATGAACAGCGGCCCGTAGAGGCGCATCGCGAATTGTTGGAGGCGGGTGAAAATCGAGGAGCCGCGGATCAGCTTGGGCGGGGTTTGCAGGATCCCGAGGCGTGGATAGGCCTCCATCACGCGGGTCATTTTCACGATGTCGGCACCGTCCATCAGGCTGTCAGCGTCGAGCACGAGCATGGATTCGTAGCCCCCGCCCCAGGTGCGGACGAAGTCGCCGATGGTCCCGGCCTTGCGGTTTTCGTTTGTCTTGCGGCGGCGGTAGTAGATGCGCCCGAAGCCATCGAGCCGCCGGCAGAGGTTGGTCCACGAGGTTTCCTCCATCACCCACAGATCGAGATCGCGGGTGTCGCTGAGGATAAAGAAGTCGAACGAATCAAGATTGCCGGTGGCTTCGATTGAGCGATAGATCGCTTCGATTCGGGCGCAGACCCTCACGCTGTCTTCATTGTAAACCGGGATCACAACCGCGTGGCGCATGGCGAGGGGACCGGTCTTTTCCTCGGCCAGCTTGGTGATTCTCACCGCCTGTTTGCGGCCGAGAAGCATGTCAATCGCACCGAAAATCGCATGAAATGACCCCAGCACGAGCAGGCCGTTCAGGAGCGCGAAAATCGCCAGTAGCGGGAAATGGGCTTTTTGGAAGCCCATCCGCCAGAACAGGTCCGTCAGCCACAGGGTCGCCAGGATGTTGACGATTACGACGCTGCCGAAGAAAAGCGTGCGGCGCAGAATGGTGCGGTAGCGCCCGAAAAAAGGCTTTGCGGCGTCCCCGGGTGAGAGGTCAGAATTTTCCATACGTAAAGAACCACACGGTGAGGACAATCACTCCCAGCAAGATGCTGACGAACATGAGCCGGACAATCGGTCTGCGGTCCATCGTTTCCCACCATTGGGCGGCACCACTGCCGATGGCATTGAGCTCAAGTGGCTTGGGCACCATGGTGAGCTCGGCGAAGTGCGGGCCGGCGGCGAGGTAGGATTTCTTCATGGCCTCGACAAACTCGGGCGGCCACGGGGCGGGGGTGAGGAAGACGCCCTGCCACAAGTCCGGCATGCCGGCGAGGAGCAAGGCAAGGCGGCCGCGTGCGGCAAGCCGGCGGTTTTCCAAGGGCACATCGAGCACGTCCTGCGTCCACTCGGCGATCTCGGTGAGGGCTTCCTCCATGGCGAGAAATCGGGCCGGCTTTTCCGGTTCGTCCACCCGCCGGGCGGAGGCTCTCCAGAGGATGCCTCGGACGAGTTCTGCGACAAGCAACCGGTTCCTCAGGCGTAGGGCTTGAAGATAAGCCTCGACGGCGGCATAGGCTTCCTCCCACTCATTGAGTTCTCCCTCACTGAGCGGTCGTAAT
>JAYWDF010000546.1:0-5051 GCA_043779985.1 Akkermansiaceae bacterium
TCAACGCCGCCTTCGACCACTACCCTGAGCACCGCGCCGAAGCCATCCGGCTACTCACCCAAACTGCTCCCCAATGCCTCTAGCCAGCCAAACGCCCTGATCAGTGATCAGTGATCAGTGAGCAGTGAGCAGTGAGCAGGGGAAGAGGCCAAAGTGAGCAGTTAACAGCGGCAGGTGGTGTCGGTGGCGTGCAGTGGACTGTGTCCCGCAAGGACTTGGCATTTTGGTTTCGACATTAATCAAGTCCCTCCTTCCAGCGATCAGGATGCCTCATCTGATGAATCACGGAGACGATGTGAACCGCCTGCAATTCCTCGCTGATCTCAAACACAATGCGGTAAGGAAACGTGTCGCAGAGTACCCGGCGGAAGGGATACTCGATGATCCGGAACAAGTGTGGCATTTCCCGGGCTTTTCGGATCCCCTCATAAAGCTCGTCGAGGAAGCGTCGCGCCAGCTCCGGATCGATTTCGCGATACCATTTCGCGGCGTCGGCTATTTCCCCGACGACCTTCGGGTGGATGATCAAACCAGTCATGCCATGCGGGCGGACACATCCTGTTGGAGTTGCTCCAGAGTCATTGGCTTCACCCTGCCCTCGTGGATTTCCCGCGAACGGCTTTGGAAAACCTCCATTTCCTCAGCGCTGAAGGATTCGTCGGTTTCGAGACTCTCCAAGAGCTTCTTTGCGAGGAAGGAGCGTTCGGTTCTCGGTAGTTTGAGAACATCCTGAATGATTTCCGTAACGGCTGCCATGGGAAGATCTTAGCTTGGTATGGCCAGTTTTCGAGGCAATTCTTCAGTCATCTGTGGGGGGCGGACGATGGCGGCGATTTCCGGCGAGATATCGTTCATGACTCATCCAGCGGGATTTTCATGCGGGTGCCAGAAATGCCTCTTCCGAACGAGCCAGGACCGTGTGGGCCAGCTCGCGGGTGACGGACGGGAAGCACTCCAGGAACTCATCCAGAGTGTAGTTTCCTTCCAGATATTCAAATAGCGTCTTCACCGGAACACGGGTATTCTTAAAGACGGGCGTGCCGCCGAGGATTTCGGGATTGATGGTGACGAGATCGGACGAGTTCATGGCTTTATTTGCGTTGGACATTGAGGTCTGCCAGCATGTCTTCGAGCTGGCGGAACGATTGCGGCTTTTTCCGCGCTTCCTTGAGCCATGCAATATCATCCGCATCTTCCAGTCGCTCGATCATTTCCTGATAAACCTCAATAGGGAGAATGACCGAGACGGCTTTTCCCTTGCGGGTGATGATTTCCGGTTCCGGCATTTTCGGTTTCATGATCGAAGGATATGTGAACGGGAATTTTTGTAAAACTTGGAATGGTGGCGACAGGAGTGTCGCCACTCCTTATGCCGGGACGTAAACCTCGGATCCGGCATCGGCGAATTCCTTGGATTTCTCCTCCATGCCCCTCGCCAGCGCTTCTTCCTCGGCGATGCCTTGTTCCGCGGCGTATTGGCGGACGTCTTCGCTGATTTTCATCGAGCAGAAGTGTGGGCCGCACATGGAACAGAAGTGGGCGGTTTTGGCTCCATCCTGAGGCAGGGTTTCGTCGTGGTAGAGGCGGGCGGTGACGGGATCGAGGCCGAGGTTGAATTGGTCTTCCCAACGGAATTCGAAGCGGGCCTTGCTGAGGGCGTTGTCGCGGTACTGGGCACCGGGGTGGCCTTTGGCGAGGTCGGCGGCGTGGGCGGCGAGTTTGTAGGTGATGACGCCGACTTTGACGTCGTCCTTGTTAGGAAGGCCGAGGTGTTCCTTGGGGGTGACGTAGCAGAGCATGGCACAACCATACCAACCGATCATGGCGGCACCGATGCCGCTGGTGATGTGGTCGTAGCCGGGGGCGATGTCGGTGGTCAATGGCCCGAGCGTGTAGAAGGGGGCTTCGTGGCACCATTCGAGTTGCTTGGCCATGTTTTCCTCGATCATGTGCATCGGGACGTGGCCGGGGCCTTCGTTCATGACCTGGCAGCCCTTGGCCCAGGCGCGGGTGGTGAGTTCGCCTTGGACTTCGAGTTCGCCGAACTGGGCCCTGTCGTTCGCATCGGCGATGGAGCCGGGGCGGAGGCCGTCGCCGATGGAGAAGCTGACGTCGTAGGCGGCGCAGATGTCGCAGATTTCATCCCAGTGGGTGTAGAGGAAGTTTTCCTTGTGATGGGAGAGGCACCACTTGGCCATGATCGAGCCGCCGCGGCTGACGATGCCGGTCATGCGGCTGGCGGTCATTGGGACGAAGCGCAGCAGGACGCCGGCGTGGATGGTGAAGTAATCGACGCCCTGCTCGGCCTGCTCGATGAGGGTGTCCCGATAGATTTCCCAGGTGAGGTCCTCGGCCTTGCCGTTGACCTTTTCGAGTGCCTGATAGATCGGCACGGTGCCGATGGGGACCGGGGAGTTCCGCAGGATCCACTCACGGGTGGCGTGGATGTTCTTGCCGGTGGAAAGATCCATCACGGTGTCGGCGCCCCACTTGGTGGACCAGCGCATTTTCTCCACCTCTTCCTCGATGGACGAGGCGACGGCGGAGTTGCCGATGTTGGCGTTAATTTTGACGAGGAAGTTGCGGCCGATGATCATCGGTTCGCATTCGGGATGGTTGACGTTGAGCGGGATGATGGCGCGGCCGGCGGCGACTTCGCTTCTCACAAACTCAGGCGTGATCATGGCGGGGATCCGCTGCGGGAAGCGTTGGAAGATGCCGGGGGTGTAGGGGCTCGTGGGATTCTGGGTGGAGCCTTCGTGCTGCTTGTCGAGATTGTTGCGGACGATGTCGTCGGTCATGTCCGCGATTTTCGCGCGGCGCATGTTTTCGCGGATGGCGATGAATTCCATCTCGGCGGTGATGATGCCTTGGTCGGCGTAGTATTTCTGGGTGACGGGCTTGAAAGTGCGGTCTCCGACCGATCCGGAAGACTGCGGCTGGAAGCCACAGCCACGTAGGGGTTGGCGGCGGTCGGCGGTGAGGCCGGGAAATTCGATGAATTTGTTAGCGCGCTCGGATTTCGAAGCGAACTCGACGTGTTTCTCGGTGAGGTAGCCGTTGTCCTGCGGCTGGACTTCGCGGCCGTCGTAGGCTTCCACGTCGCCGCGGGCGAGAATCCAGTCGCGGCGGAGGGCAGGGAGGCCTTCCTCGGAGGTGCCTTTGAAATCCGGATCGCCCCAGGGGCCGGAGCAGTCATAGACGCGGACGGCTTCGTTCTTCTCAATGCGGCCGTTGAAGGACTTGGTGTCGGAGAGGGAAATCTCACGCATCGGCACGCGAATCTGCGGATGGAGCTCGCCTTGGACGTAAACGCGGGTGGAGGCGGGGAGCGGGGCGAGGGAGGCGTCGTGGGTTTCGGGAGTCGGCGCGCCGGTGGTTTCTTCGGTGGAGATCATGGTTGGGAGTTTGCTAGTTTTCAGTTTGAAGTTTTCAGGGAAGAAAAAAGGCCGTGCGGATGAGGCACGGCCGTGGAAAGGGAAACTTCGGGAGGTTTCGACTTCCTACGGCGGCATGACCCGCGTCAGGTTCGGAGGGTCTTTTCCGCGCGTTGGAAAATCTCGGCTTCGCGAACGTGAAGCACCCCTGTCGGTGGCGAAGTTATGTCGCAGATGGCGGGGAAGTCAAGGGGCTGGCGTGACGACCACGCGATAGAAGCGCCGCGAGCCATCGATCGCCGGGCTGAACTGAAGCGCGGGGGGACTGGTGGCGCTTCCCGTTCCTGCGACGGGCGGATTGATCGGCGTCCAAGAGTCGGTGAAGGAGGTCTTGGTTTCGAGTTGATAAAAATGGCCTTCGTAATCAGGAACGCTGAGGGCGAAGGGGGTGGCGTCGGCCGCCGTGGACAACACACGGATGGAGCTGCGGTCCAGGATCGTGCCGCTGTTGACGAGGATCGGGGGCAGGGGGCCTGCCCCGTTGATCAGGTCAATGACGCCGGTGTTGGTGAAGATACCGGTGACATCGAGGATCGCCTTGCCCGTCAGGTAAAGAACGCCGTGGTTGCTGGCGGGCCCCCTGATGTGGAGCGTTCCTGCGCCGAGGCGGAGTGTACCGTCGTTGACGAGGCTGGCGTAGGTCGTGTTCGTGTTTGGCTGGGAGATCGACTCGTTTGCGGCTACGACAGACGCCGCGAAGATCGTGTTAGTTATGGATAACCTCTACACTCACAAGGACGCTTCGCTTTACGAAGCCTTCCCGCCCCCGGTCGGTCAGGAATCTTTCGGTGTGCTCGATTTATGAGGCAACAGGCATGGGTTGAAGAGGGAGAACGCGAATTTTGATCATAAATCGCACATGGGAAGCAAGCAACCAGCATTTCACTTCCGGTCGCATGGCGGGCCTTGACCCTTGCTCAAATGACACGGGACACCCACTTCGGCTCCCGAGATCGTTGGAAAACCAGGCGATTTCCAAGATTTGCAATTTTTGTTAAGGAATTTCTTGATTCGGTCGCGGGAATCCACAAGGGTCCGCCCGTGCACCGGGGCGTAGCTCAGCCTGGTAGAGCGCCGCGTTTGGGACGCGGATGTCGTCAGTTCGAATCTGGCCGCCCCGACCACTTCCTTCCCAAAGGAGTGTGTCGGTTCCGGTGCACTTTTTCTCCCGCCCTGCGTTGCGGTTGAGGACCTTAAGTTTTTGGCAAGTGCCACTTGAAACTTCGATTTCCGCCCTCCATGGTCCGCGCGTGATTCCAAATGTCCTCGCTGAACGCTACGCCTCGCCCGCCCTTCAATCCATCTGGTCCGCCGAAGGGCGCATCGTTTTAGAGCGTGAATTCTGGATCGCCGTGATGAAAGCCCAACGCGATCTCGGGCTTGATGTGCCGGCCGACGCGATCGCCGCTTACGAAGCGGTGAAAGACAGCGTCGATCCCGGCTCGATCATGGCGCGGGAAAAGATCACCCGCCACGATGTCAAAGCCCGGATCGAGGAGTTCAACGACCTCGCCGGACATGAGCAAGTCCACAAAGGGATGACCTCCCGTGACCTCACGGAAAACGTCGAGCAACTTCAGGTTTACCGCTCGCTTCTCATCGTCCGCGACAAGA
>JAYWDF010000547.1:0-5040 GCA_043779985.1 Akkermansiaceae bacterium
TCCGCGGTGGCTCTTGCGGAACTTGGTTCGTTTGGGCATCAAAGGCATAACTCGGTCCTTCTAGGAAAAATGTTGATTGAGAATTGAGAGATTGAGAAATCAGTTGCGGTTGTTCGGGCGACGGTCGCCCCCACGATCTCCGCCGCCACCACGGCGATCACCGCCACGGTCACCACGGTCGTTGCGACCTTGGGGTTGTTTGCCGGTGCCGTCGTCTTCCTTCTTGTTGACCCAGCACTTGATGCCGATGATGCCATACAAGGTGCGGGCTTCGGCAAAGCCGTAGTCGAGCGGAACACGGAGAGTTTGCAGCGGCACTTTACCTTCGCGGTAGCCTTCAGCACGGGCGATGTCAGCACCACCGAGGCGACCGGCGCAACGGAGGCGGATGCCTTCGGCACCGAATTCCATGGCGGTTTGCAAGGCGCGCTTCATGGCGCGGCGGAATGAGATCCGGCGCTCAAGCTGCACGGCGATTTGTTCGGCGACCAATTGGGCATCGAGCTCAGGCTTGCGGATTTCGATGATGTCGATTTTCACTTGGGCACCCTTGCAGAGGCCGGTGATGTCCTTGGTCATCACTTCGATTTCCTTACCTTGGCGACCGATGATCAGGCCAGGGCGGGAGGTGTGAAGGGTGACGCGAACGCTGTTCCATGCACGCTCGATGACCACACGGGCCAGTCCAGCATTCACGAGCTTGTTCTTCAGGTAGCCGCGGATCGCGAGATCTTCGTGCAGCTTGTCGGTGTAGTCTTTGCCTTTGGCAAACCACTTGGAACGCCAGTCTTTGTTGACGGCGAGGCGGAATGCGATCGGATTTACTTTTTGGCCCATGGTCGGTGAGGGATGAGATTAAGAGGGTGGATATCAGGCTTGTTCTTCAACGGCTGCGGCAGCGGCTGGAGCTTCTTCAACTTTTTTGGCAGCGGCCTTGCGGGCAACCTTCTTTTTCTTCTCGGGGGCGGAACCGACGAGAGTGATCGAGATGTGGCTGGTGCGCTTGAGGATCGGACCGGCGGAACCCTTGGCCCGTGGCTTGAAGCGACGAAGTGTCGGTCCGGCACCGATGACGGCTTCCTTGATGACGAGCGTCGATGCGTCGAGAGAGAAATTGTTTTCCGCATCCGCGATCGCGGTCTTGAGCGTCTTGCCAATGAGCTGGGCAGCTTTCTTGGGAGTGAAGGTCAGGATATCAAGGGCGCTCGATACGGCGAGACCTTGGATTTCGCGGGCGACGTCACGCGCCTTTTTGGGCGAGAGGCGAACGAATTTAGTGATGCTTTTGACTTCCATGTCGTCGGGCGTGATTAGTTACTGCGCTGAGGCTTGTGTTTCGAGAACGGCGAGATCGCCGGTGCGTGGGGAATCGGCGACGTTGTCGAGGTTTTCGACAAAGGCACCACTGACGCTCTTGCGAACGTCAGCGAGAATAGCTTTACCGTAGGGCTGTTGCCCGCGGGTGAGACGAAAGGTCATGCCGATTTTAGCGCCTTGGCTTTCACCAAGATTCAAAACCATCATGCCACTTTCTTGATCGAGACTGACAATCCGAGCCTGCTGCAGTGAGCCGGACCGAATATCGGGGCGGGGCTTCTGGCGCAGTCCGAGGACAGCGTCAAGCTCTCTTAGTGAAGTTTCTACACGTAATCTTGCATCTGGGTCGGAAACAACCGCCTGACGGAGGTAATCGCTGACGGCGGAAGCAAGGTGCGTGACAGAACTTTCCAGGCTGGTGGTGCGCTCACTTGCGAGTTGCAAGTCGGCGGCAGCCTGGACGAGACGGTCATCTCCCCCGTCGAGCAGATTCTTGCCGAGTGCTTCGAGTCGCTCGCGGACCTGAGCCAATTGCTCGGAGGCTTGCTTCTCGCCGCGATTGGCCTCGGCGAGGCTGCGCTGAAGAGTTTGATTTTGTCCCTGGAGATCGGTGATGATCTCCTGAAACTCCTCCGCGGTCGGCGCTTGGGCCACACACACCTCGGCAGCGGCCAGCAGCCCGAGGGCGGCGGCGAGTGCTTGGAGATGGAAGGTGGAGCGCATGAACGTGAGGGAGTAAATCGAATCGGATTATTTCTTGCCGATACCGCCGTGTGTCTTGAACAGGCGCGTCGGGGAGAATTCACCCAGTTTATGGCCAACCATGTTTTCGGTCACGTAAACGGGAACGAAGGTCTTGCCATTGTGCACGGCGAAGTTGTGGCTGACGAAATCAGGAGTGATCATCGACTTGCGGCTCCATGTTTTAATGGGCTTGCGTTCGGATCCGGCTTCGGCGACGGCGTCGATCTTCGCGAGAAGCTTTTGATCGACGTATGGGCCTTTTTTGAGTGAGCGTGGCATGGGAAATTTGAGATTTCAGATTTGAGATTTCAGATTATGAAGGGATTACTTCTTCTTCGCCTTGTGGCGGGACTCGACAATGAAGACACTGGTGGTCTTGCGCTTGTTACGAGTCTTCTGACCCTTCGCGTGGCCCCATGGGCTGAGGAGATGCTGGCGACCACCACCGGACTTCGACTTGCCTTCGCCACCACCGTTCGGGTGGTCAACCGGGTTCATCGTCATACCGCGGACGGTTGGGCGAACGCCCTGCCAGCGGGTGCGGCCGGCTTTGCCCGAAGTTTCGTTCATGTGGTCGCGATTTCCGACTTGGCCGATCGTGCAGAAGCAGCGGTCGTTGAAGCGGCGGATTTCACCGGAAGGCATTTTCACGAGCGCCCAGCCGCCATCGCGGTTGGAGAGCACGGCGAGCTGGCCGGCGGCACGGGCGACTTTGCCGCCGTTGCCGGGAATCAGCTCGATGTTGTGAATCGAAGTGCCGAGTGGCACGGCGCTGAGCGGCATCGCGTTGCCGGCCTTCGGTGCCACAGCCGCACCGGAGATGACGGTCGTTCCGACTTCCAAGCCAAGCGGGGCGAGGATGTAGGATTTTTGGCCGTCTTCATACTGGATGAGGGCGATGCGGCAGGTGCGGTTCGGATCGTATTCGATGCCGACGACGGTTGCCGGTGCATCGTGCTTACCGCGCTTGAAGTCGATGAGACGATAGTGGCGCTTGTGGCCACCGCCGACGTGACGGATGGTGATGCGGCCGGTGTTGTTACGGCCACCGCTGCGCTTGAGAGGCGTGAGAAGACTCTTCTCAGGCTTGCTCTTGGTAATCTCGTCGAACGACGGCAGATTCTTGTAGCGAGCGGACGGTGTGATTGGCTTGAAAGTTTTCAGTGGCATGACAATCGGAACGTTAATGTGTTACGTTTGGAGCAGCGGATAAATCGCTTAGACGAGATCGAGCGATTCGCCTTCCTTGAGGCGGACGATGGCTTTTTTCCAATGGTTAGTGCGACCGGCGTCGGCACGACGCTGGCGCTTGAGTTTGCCGTCGTAGTTGGCAGTGCGAACGGCCAGAACGGTTTTTCCGAAGAGTTGCTCAACAGCTTGTTTGATTTCAAGCTTGTTCGCCTTGCGGTCCACTTCGAGGGTGACCTCGTTGTTAGTCTCCTGCAGCATGGTGGCTTTCTCGGAGAGGCGGACGTTTTTAATGACCTGGTAAATATCTTTCATGATCTCGGTGTAAGGTCCGGGGTTCAGGCAGTGCGAGCTGCAAGAGTTTGAACGGCGTCACCCACGAGGATGACAGTGTGTGCGAGGAGGAGTTGCTCGACGTTGAGGTCGGAAGCGTTGACGAGTTGGGCCCAGGCGACGTTGCGGCAGGCGAGGTAGGTGGAGTCGTCGAAGTTGTTGGCAACCACGAGGATCTTGCCTGGCTTGGCGAGGGTATCGAGAAGAGCGACGAACGACTTGGTCTTGCCATCGGCGACCGAGAAGGAATCGACTGTCTTGATTTTCTCAGCAGTGACGAGGTCACCGAGAGTGCGACGGAGAGCGAGCTTGCGGACGGTCTTGGTCACCTTCTTCGAGTAGTCACGTGGGCGTGGTCCGAAGACAACACCACCACCGACGAAGATCGGGGCGCGTTTGTCGCCGTGACGGGCACCACCGGTGCCTTTTTGCTTGTAGATCTTGCGGTTGTTACCGGAGACCTCGCCACGGGTCTTGGTGCAAGCGGAGCCGGTGCGGCGGTTGGCGCGATAGGCGACCACGAGATCGTGAACGGCTTGGCGACCTTTCTCAGCACCAACCAACACGAGGTTGGCGGCTTGAGCGTCTTCTGCGGTGAAAGTCTTAACGGACATGACTGGGAATCGTGAAAGGTTTCAAAATGCCGCCGGATCAGGCGGACTTTTTCTTGGCTGGGCGGACGGTGACGTAGTTTCCGTTTGAACCGGGAACGGCACCAGAGACGAGGATGACGCCGTCTTCAGGACGGACAGCCACGATTTTGAGATTTTGGACGGTGGCACGGGTGGTTCCCATGTGGCCGGGCATTTTTTGGTTCTTCCAAACGCGACCTGGGGTCGAGCGGCAACCGATGGCGCCAGTCCGGCGGTGCATCATGGAGCCGTGGGTCATTTTCAAACCGCCGAAGCCGTGACGCTTGACCGCACCTTGGAAACCGCGGCCCTTGGACTCGCCGATCACGTCGACCCATTGGCCTTCCGTGAAGGTTTCGAGGCCGGGGTGGACGGCTGGAAGTTCAACGCCGTTGACGACGCGGAATTCCTGGATGAAGCGCTTCGGGGTCGAGCCGGCCTTCTTGAAGATGCCGAGAGCCGGCTTGGAAACGCGTTGTTCCTTTTGATCGCCATAGCCAACCTGGACAGCGGTGTAGCCGTCAGTTTCTGGAGTCTTGGATTGAAGGATCGTATTTCCGGAAACGTCGATGACGGTTACAGGGATCATGATGCCAGCTTGTTGGTCGAACAAGCGGGTCATACCGATTTTTTTGCCGAGGAGGCCGAGTGACATGGCTTTAGAAATTTGAGAGTTGAGATTTGAAACTTGAGATACAGGCGCTCCTGAACTTAGATGCGGATGGTGATATCGACACCGGCTGGGAGGTTGAGCTTCTTGAGCTCGTCCACGGTGCGCGCGGTCGGATCGACGATGTCGAGCAGGCGCTTGTGAGTCCGGATTTCG
>JAYWDF010000548.1:0-1623 GCA_043779985.1 Akkermansiaceae bacterium
GCTCCACATCCGCAGCGTGCTGGGTGGAAATGACGACGTTGACGATGCGGGTCGGCTTGCCATCGACGTACTCGACGGAGACCTGGGACTTCGCGTCGGGACGGAGCCACTTGACCTTGCCGGTCTTGCGGACGCGGGTGAGCTCACGGCCGAGGCGGTGCGCATACATGATCGGCGCGGGCATGAGTTCCGGCGTCTCGTCGCATGCGTAGCCGAACATGATGCCTTGGTCGCCTGCGCCTTGCTCGGCGTGTTTCTTACCCGCCGCTTTCTTCGCGTCCACGCCTTGGGCGATGTCCGGAGATTGGGTGGTCAGGTAATTGTTGATGAACAACGAATCGGCGTGGAAAACGTCGTCGTTGTTGACGTAACCGATGCCACGGACCGCATCGCGGATGACTTTCTCGATGTTGATCACCGATCCGATTGGCTTGTTACCGATTTTCGGGATGGTGATTTCACCACCGACCACGACGATGTTGCTCTTTACGAAGGTTTCGCAAGCGACCCGGCTCTTCGGATCGATGGCCAAGCAAGCGTCGAGGATCGCATCGGAAATCGTGTCAGCGACTTTGTCTGGGTGGCCTTCGCCAACGGATTCAGAGGAAAAAATGTAGGTACTCATGTGCTTTTTAATTTTCGTATCGTCAAATCGTGATGCGTTGATGCATGATGCCCCGCATGCCGTCAATGCTGAAATCACTCAAGCTTCTTGCCGACCCCACGCGCCTGCGGATTTTAATGTTGATCGAGCACGAAGCACTTTCGGTCGCGGAGTTGCAAGAAGTGCTTGGCATGGGGCAGAGCCGGATTTCCACCCAACTTTCGCAACTGAAAGCCGAGGGCTTGGTGAGCGATGAGCGCAGCGGGAAAAACAACATTTACAGCTGCACGGCGGATACCGACCTGATGGACGTCGCCCGCTTGGCTGCAGCCGAGGTGCCCGAAGTCGCCGACGATGAAACGGCACTCCGGCACTTGTTGCGAAAGAGGAAGGATAGCTCGCGCGCCTATTTCGACGAGCTCGCGGGACGCTTCGGGAAGGATTACGTGCCCGGCCGATCCTGGAAGGCGCTGGCTGAAGCGCTGATCAAAGTGCTGAATTATCGAGTGGTGGCCGATCTGGGCGCCGGCGAAGGGACTCTGGCACAATTGCTGGCACAGCGGGCCGAGAAAGTCATCGCCGTGGACCTGTCTCCTAAAATGGTGGAGTTCGGTCAGAACCTGGCGACCCAAAACGGCCTCACCAATCTCGAATACCGCATCGGTGACATCGAGGAACCACCGATCGAAAACGCCACCCTCGACCTGGCGATCCTGAGCCAGGCGCTTCACCATGCCGAGCACCCGCAACGCGCGCTGGATGCCGCATACCGCATTCTCAAGCCGGGCGGGCGCTTGATCGTGTTGGACTTGCTTCAACATCACTTCGAAGAGGCCCGCGAACTTTATGCGGACCGCTGGCTTGGATTTTCCGAGAGCGACCTCGCCGCGATGCTTGAGAAGTCCGGGTTCAAGCAGATCGAGACCGTAGTCGCGGACCGGGAAACGGCGGCGCCGAAATTTCAAACACTTCTGGGCATCGGGATCCGCCCGGAGTGACCCGCACTCTTGCCAAGGGCG
>JAYWDF010000549.1:0-5028 GCA_043779985.1 Akkermansiaceae bacterium
GCATTCATCGCGGCGACCGTCCAGGGCGACGGGATTTTCACGAACAAGCGCGGCGGCACCGGCCGCAAGGACTTCATTTTCGCGGAGGACGACTCGGACTTCGCCGGCGAGTGGCGGGCCTTTGAATCGGCCGAGGCGATGGGCTTCGATCCGCGGCGCTGCGATCAAGTCGGCGTGATGGCGCGCGGGGCGCGGGAGACGGCGCAGGGATTCGACCGGCTGGGCGCGCTGGCCAAGCGCTTCGGCTGGGACTGGCAGCCGGTGGATTTCAAGCTGCGGCGCGAGGCTGTCGGCAAGGCGATGCTCGCCGCTTTCAGCGATCAGTTAGCCATCCGCGTCAGCCAAGGTACGCTCGCCTGCAAGCTGGTGGGAAACCGCAAGGGCAAGCTCGACGAAGAGTCGTGTGTCAGAAACGCCCCGGCCTTCGTCGCCGCGGAAATCACCGAAGTGGAAGCCCGCGAAATCATCGTCCACCTGCGGCGGGCGACGGCGATCGATCCGGCGTGGTTGGCCGAGCTGTTTCCCGAAGACCTGACCGCCACGGACGGCGCGGCCTATGATGAGGCGCGCCGCCGGGTGGTCGCCCGCAAGGAAACACGCTTCCGGGATCTGGTGCTCGAAGCGAAGGAAAGCGACCACGGCGTCAATCTGGATCAAGCCGCCGAACTGCTCGCCACGCGAGTTCTATCCGGTGAGTTGGTTTTAAAAAACTGGGACGATTTCGTGACCCAGTGGACGGCTCGGTTAGCCTCACTGGGCACGTGGATGCCCGAGCTCGGAATGCCCGGCTGGAGCGATGAAGACCGCAGCGATGCCATCGCGCAGATTTGCCACGGCTCCATCAGCTACAAGGAAATCAAGGAGGCCAACGTCTGGCGGGTGCTGCGCGAATGGCTGAGTGATGCGCAGCGGGCGGCGCTCGATTCGTATTGCCCGGAGCGAATCAACCTGCCTAACGGACAATCCGCCAAGATCACCTACGCCATCGGCATGGACCCGTTCATTTCACTCCGGGTCTCGCATCTCTTCGGGATTTGGGAAACCCCGCTGATCGCTAACGGTAGGATCCCCCTGCTCATCCACATCCTCACCCCGGGTCAGAAACCATGGCAAATGACCAAGGACCTCAAAGGCTTCTGGCAGTCCGGCTACGCCCAAATGAAAAAGGAAGTCGCCGGACGCTATCCACGACATCCGTGGCCGGACAACCCGAAGGCATGGGTCGCCGCTGGCAGTCCGCGGTAGTCCCGCATTTTTTCCCAATCGCGATCCACCATTCATTTCCAAACACTCCGCATGTTCCGACTACTTTTCCTACTTTCCATCATCCCCATCGCCGCAGCACTCATTGCCCGCTGGTTCTTTGGGATGCGCGTCCTGGCCGAAGACGGCGCGCGCGGCTGCCGCTGCGACCTCGGCACCTGGATGCCCCTGCCCGGCGACACCGCGGTGGTGCACCGCGCCGAAGAGTCCGCAGCGGAGTTCGGCAGACAACTCCGGATCAAGGCACTGGCGGAATGGCGCGACCGCGATCCCAAGGCCGCCACTGCACGCGAAAGCAGCAGGCGCTTCGGCATGGCCGTCCCCCCGCTTAGCGCCATGATCGCCGTCTTCGCCGTGCTCGTGGCCAGGATCCCGATCATGGGGGGAATCTCCGTGATCCTCGCGGCCACCGCCCTGGCTTGCGTGCTCGGCGTGCTTTCCCTCGCTCCGGAACTCGCCGCCATCACCCTTGCCGCCCGGAAGCTTCGGGAACAGAAAAGTTTCCCCCGACGGGATGACGAAGACGCGGTCATCCGCTGTGCCGTCGCCCATGCCTGGAAGGAAACCCTGCCACCGATTCTCGGCCTCTTGCAGCGGTAAAAAAGGGGCCATTGCCTCCAATCTTGCGGATACCATGGCCCTTGCAGATCCGCGCGGCTGGCGTAGCTTCGCGCCGTCCACCAAACCCACCGACTTGCCCAAATTTCCAAAATTACGGATTTACCTGTGCCTGATCGTCCTTCTCTCATCGATCGGCATCGCCCGCGTGTCGGCAGACTGGCGGGATGAAATCGGCTACACCCGGCTCAAACTGCTGGCGGACTCCGACCTCCCCGGCGCGCCAAGCCAGGGGTTCTGCCAGGTGGAAGCCCTCGAAAACAACGCCAACTTCCTGCCGGGTACCACCAGTGTCCTATTCACGGGTAAGACGTTCACTAACAAATCCGGCAGCTCCGGAATCAGCAGCCACGCGACCCATGTTGCCACGAATTTTTACGGAAACACCACCAGCCTCATCACCGGAAATTGCCCGGTGGATCTTTACGATGCCAGCGGGTGGCTGGGCTCGCTTTTCCTGAATTTCGGCACAGGGAGCCAACCGCTCACCCAATCGCGCAGTGTGGAAAACCACAGCTGGGTCGCCGACATCACCGGCGTCACCGATGCCCAGGCGACTGAAATCAACCGTCGGCTTGATTTCGCCATCAACCGCGACGGCTTCGTCTGCGTGGTCGGATCGGACAACAACGGCTCCACGACCTTGCCTCAAATTCTTTCCCAAAGCTACAACACGATTTCCGTCGGTCGCGACGACGGTGGCCACAGCGCCGGGTTTACCCATCTCGACGGCAGCGGCCGCATCAAACCCGACATCGTCGCGCCCAGCGCCTCACCTGAGTATGCCACCAGTTGGACCACGCCGATGGTATCCAGTGCCGCCGCGCTCCTTCGCGCGAAAATCGGCACCACGCTCAGTGGCGCCCACCTCCCCCGTGTCATCAAAGCCCTGCTACTGGCATCCGCCATCAAAAACTCCTCGTGGATAAATACCGCCACCCAGCCCTTGGATTCCCGCTACGGTGCCGGCATTGCCAACATCAATCACGCTTACAATGCGCTCAAAGCCGGACGAGGCACAGCATCAACCACCAGCCTCCAAAACGCACGCGGCTGGGCGGCGGAATCCGTTTCATCCAGCACCCCGAAGACCTACTATTTCAATATTCCAACCGGCGCAGCCTCCACCCCGTTCAGTGCCGCCCTCACGTGGCACCGCGTGGTCGCTGACGGCATCGGCGGCCCCACTTGGGGAAATCCCACCTCCTCACTCGCCAACCTCAGTCTCCACCTCTACAACGCCAACGGTTTCACGCTCGGCTCACAAATCGCGGGGAGCGACAGCGCCGTGGACAACGTGGAGCTTATCTATCAAGCAGCCCTCGCTCCCGGCAGCTATGCCTTGGTAGTGCAAAATCCCGCCACCACCCTGACCGACTACGCCCTCGCCTGGCACAGTCTTCCCAGCGTGACCCTCGCCGCCACCACTCCTACCGCCCGCGAGATCGATGGTCAGTCAGGACTCATCACCTTCACACGCACCGGCGATACCGCCTTACCCCTGTTCGTGCCGCTCGCGGTCAGCGGCAGCGCAGTCTCTGGCAGCCATTTCCTCACACTCCCCGCCAGCGTCACCATTCCTGCGGGCCAGGCATCCACCACCCTGCCGATCATTCCGGTGAGTGACAATCTGGCGCAAGGCCCCCGCACCGTCGTCGTGAATGTGGCTGCGGATTTCGCGCTGGTCCATGATGCGGCGCAAACCGCCACCGTCACGATCCAGGACAAGCCCTTTGATCATTGGCGCTTCACGAATTTCACCACCTCGGAACTCGGCGCGCCCGCCATCAGCGGCGAGACGGCGGATCCGGATGCGGACAACCTCGCCAATCTCGTCGAATACGCCCTCGGCCTGCCGCCGAAATTTTCAAACACCTCTCCCGTCGCCATGACCGAGCTCAGTGGCTACCTCGCAATTTCCGTCGCGAAAAGCCCGAGCGCCACCGACATCACCTGGAGCGCCGAGACCAGCGCCAACCTAACAATCTGGCAGCCCGCCATCACCACGGTCAATACCGCCAGCACCTTCGAGGCCCGGGACAGCGTCCTGAAAAATACGGCCCCCAAGCGCTTCATCCGCTTGAAAATCACGCGCCCCTGAGCGCGGGAGAAAATGACCACGGGCACCGGATCCCTTGTTCCGATGCCCGTGGGCCCTTTGGGGGGCTTTTGTGCTATCCCTTACAGTGCATACAATGCCCGAAATCGGACCCATGCCTATAACGTGATCGCGTAAATTGCCGGTTTTCCAAGTGCGGAGAAGGATCCATCGGCTGAAAATGTCCACGGGCGCCGGATCCCTTATTCCGACGCCCGTGGGCCCTTTGGGGGGCTAATGTGCTATCCCTTACGCAAGTGAAGGTGACAGGAACCGGCCACGAAGCCATAACGCGATCACGTGAATTAGAGCCTTAAATCCTCCCCGCCGCCTTGATGTCGAAATAACAATTCGCCAGCGCCACCGCGAACTCCTGCGCGGTGGAATCGAGCGTCAAAATCCCCAGTGCGCCCAAGGTGGCAAGGATTTCCCGCCGCTCTTGGACGTAGCGGTCTGCGGCGAGAAATTTCAGCGCGGACGAGAAGGACTCCACGGGATCCGAGATGGAGTCTTCCACCGTCCGCTCGCGCATGCTGGCGAGTAGCACCAGATGCCGGGATTTGAGAACCTGCAAGGCTGGCACCATTTCCTTGCCGTCTTCTCCCCGCAGATTCGTCAGCAATATCACCAGCGAGCGGCGACGCTGGCGGGCCATCAGTTGCTCCACCGCTCCGCTGAAATCGCTCGGCGCGGGCGTCGTCTGATAGTCATAAAGATGATTGAGTAAAACCGGCATCGCGTGCGAGCCCTTCACCGGCGGCAGCCAGCGGTCCGAGCCGCCGAAGGATTTCACCGCCACTTGATCGCCCTGCCGCAGCGCCACATGCGAGACGAGCAGGATGGCATTCAAAATATGATCGAACTGCGGCAGCCCGCCGTCGAGCGCGCGCATCCGCCGCCCGGTGTCCAACAGAAAGACTACCGACTGGTTCCGCTGCTCCTGATAGTCCCGGCTGATGAGCATCTGCCGGCGCGAGGACGCCTTCCAGTCGATCTGCGCCAGCGGGTCGCCATCGCGGTAATCGCGGAGCTGATGGAAGTCCCGGCTC
>JAYWDF010000550.1:0-5019 GCA_043779985.1 Akkermansiaceae bacterium
CAAACCCCTTTTCCACGACCTCTCCACCCAGAACCGCGGACTTCTGACCAATGTGCGTGCCGGGGGCTTCCGTCAGGACCTCTCGATGATTCTCCAAGCCCCGGAAAACTCGATTCGCAAGACCGCACTTTACAACGTCGGCGGCCGCGACGGCATCAACCTGGCCGAGCTTTGGGCCTACTATAACCTCTGGAGCCAGCTCACCCCCTTGAGCGGGAACTACACCACCGGGGGAGCCATTCCCTCCACCGCAAGCGGCCTCCAACAAAAGACCTCACTGAGCGCCTTCCAGGCGGACAAGTTCTATCATCAGAAACAGCCCGTCTTCATCCGCTTCCAACAACTCGTCTCCTTTCTCACCAAGCCCAAGGTCCCCGCCACCAATCCCGTGACCTACGACCTCGGGATCGTCGTGGACCCGATCGTCACCGTATGGAATCCCCTGGACGTGCCCCTGTCCCTCCAAGGATCCTTCGCCAGCATCAAATACTTCGCGCTACCATACGATCTCACGGTCAAATTCAACGGCGTGGACAACTTGATCTCGCTTGGAAAAATCATCGGCTCCGCCTCCAGTCCGGCGGGCGGGAATTTCCTAACGATGCGCATCGGCAACAGCAAAGGACCGCTGATCCTCAAGCCCGGTGAAGTGATGACGTTTTCCCAGAAAAATGCCCCCACCGCCACCACAGGCGGCAGCGCCCAACAGGTCGAAGCGGAACCAGGATGGGTCTACGATCCGACTGGCGGCGGATTCTACTACCCGTTTAGCAAATATCGGGCTGCGTCCGTGGTTTCTGGTCCCGGCGCCGCTTCCATCAGCTATTCCGTAACGCCCAACAGCGACAAGTCATTAGGCAGCGCTTACGCAAGCGCTCATAACATCTACTACAAATACGACCGCCCCGACAACGGCCAGGAGTCCCAATCCGTAGGCTACTACACCATCAACAATCGCATCACCGCCAACGATCCCGCCTTCCTGAGCTTCTTTGATAAAATCACCCCCAGCACCAATATCCCCCTCAACAACCTGACCTCCAAGCGCCCGTTCATGATCTTCAGCTTTCTCGCCAAAACCGAGGAGGAAGCCGAAAACCCGGGCCGCTACTTCGCCCGCTACAACCCACGCGCCATCAAGCTGGACTTCTATGATCTCGAACAAAACGAGCAGCGCATGATGCCCTTTGAAATCAAAACCCAAGCCATCACCAGCGTCGTCGGCATGGACAAGATCGTCGGCGAGTCGCAATCCAACGGCAACAGCTACTTCGGTGGCGGATGGACCCGGGAATTCGGCTCACCCGCAGTCATCACCCACTCCGTCCCGCGCCAGCCTCCGGTATCACTCGCCGCTCTCCAGCACTCGGTCGCTAACGGTTTTCCCGCAGATGCGAGTGGCCGGATCAACACCAATACGGTGGATTTCCTTCTCCCCCAAATCGATCACGCCATCGGCAACTCGCTCGCCTCATCGCTCCTCGCTCCCGCCGCGACGGGTGGCACCATCGGCGGATCACGGCCCGTCGCCGATCATTCCTACCTGGCCAATCAAGCGCTCTGGGACGATTACTTCCTCTCCGGCATCTCGCCTCAGACTGCTGCCGTCTTCAGCACCAAGCGCGAGCAGAAAACGGTCGCTCAGGATTTCCTCAGCAGCACCAAGCCTCTTCCTGTTAGGCAGTTCAAACCCAACCTCCAAGGTCGCGATGTCACTGCCACTCTCGGCAAATTACTCACCGGCAGCACGATCGCCCCCGATGCGGAAAAGCTCGTTGCCTCGCTCATTGCCGTAGAAGGCATGTTTAACGTCAACTCCACCTCCGTCGAGGCGTGGAAGGCCGTGCTCAGCAGCCTCCGCAACCGCGACATCACCGGGCAATCCGCACTCGGTGCGGATGCCACAGTTAGCTCCACCGGAGCGACCGCAAATGCCTCGCTCCTCACCCCCGGCAATACCAAGGTCACCACCGACGCCAGCGGCAACCTCAACCCGGAATCGCTCGCCGCCCAATGGTCCGGCGTCCACATCCTCTCGGATGGCGAAATCGAAGCCCTCGCCAAGGCCATCGTCAGCGAGGTCCGCAAGCGCGGTCCCTTTCTCAGCCTGGCGGACTTCATCAACCGACGGGTCGGAACCGACAAAACCCTCGCCCTCAGCGGCGCTATCCAGAGCGCTCTCGACTCGGACACCGTCACCATCAACAAGACTTTCCGAACCGGCGACCGGGCATCCAGTGGCAGCGAAACCGGCCTCACATTTCCCGAAGCCGAGCGAGGTGCCGGTGCCTACGGCATTCCCGGCTACGTCAAGCAGGCTGACATCCTCACCCCCATCGCCCCATTGCTCTCCGCCCGCTCCGACACCTTCATCGTGCGCGGCTATGGTGAAAAAACCAATGCCGCCGGCACCACAGTCATCGCCAAAGCCTGCTGCGAGGCCGTGGTCCAGCGCAGCCCGAACTACGTGGACAGCAGCGATGATATGAACGCAATCCCCGCCACAGGATCCACCAATGCCACTTTCGGCCGTCGTTTTGAAGTCGTCTCGTTCCGCTGGCTCAATCCTTCGGAAATCTAAAATCCGGCCGCTGCCCGCTTACCAAACCCCTTCCCATGCACCGCCTGCTCATCATCCCGCTCCTCTGCTTGTTAGTCCATTGCGCTCGCGCCGCCCAGGCCGCGACGGGCAAGGGGATCACCATCCGTCTGTTCGCCGTCGCCTTGAACAAAGACCAAGGGCCGCTGTGCCTGATGACCGGCGATCTCCGCGGCCCGGCATTCGACCTGCCGACCACCAGCCTGTCCGCTCCCCAGACGGTCGCCGGCCGCGAGCTGGTTCTCGTCGCCGCCGCGAGCGCCACCGACTCACTCCCACGCCCATTAGGCGCGATTCATCTCCCGGAACAAGGCTCGGATTTCCGCATCCTTCTCGTTCCTACCGTAGATTCCACCTACCGCTCGGTCGTCATCCGCGCGGACGACCCGAAGTTCGGCCACGGCGACTTCTTCTTCATCAATCTATCAACCCAGCCGATCCTCGGGCTTCTCGGCACCACCAAACTCGAGCTCAAGCCCGGCTCGCAGGAGATGGTCCGCCCGGCAGGCACGAAGTCCGAAAAGTTCTTTGAGGTCAAGTTCGCCCGCCGCGAGGCCGACAATTTTGTCCCCATCACCGACACCTGTTGGCCGATCGTCCGCGACAACCGCTCCTTCGTCATCTTCTACAACGGAAAGGGCGACCGCCCCACCTACCGGGCCGTGGACGAGTTCATGCCGCTGGAGGCTGCCGGGGGCTGAATCACGACCCACGGAATTTATTCCCCGCGATTGCTTTTTCGCCGATCCGGCGGAATAACTGCGGCGCTCGTGCGAGCTCCCCATCATGAAAAAAGAAGATCGCGACTTTCTCTTCCATTTACTCGAGACCCCCAGCCCCACCGGCTTTGAAATGCGCGGCCAGCAAGTCTGGTCCGACTGGATCAAGAGTTACGCTCCGGAAGTCAGCTGTGATGCCTATGGCTCCACCTGGGCCACCCTTCCCGGGAAATCCAAGCGCATCATCATGCTCGAGGCCCATGCCGACGAGATCGGCTACATGATCAAACACATCGACAACAACGGCTTCCTCCGCATCGACCGCGTGGGCGGCTCGGACGCCGCCACCGCCCGTGGCCGCCGCCTCACCATCCTCGGCGACAAGGGCAGCGTCTCCGGCATCATCGGCAACACCGCCATCCACCTCCGCCGCGACGAGGCGGGCCAGGAAAAGGCTCCCGCAGTCCATGACTTGTGGGTCGATGTCGGCGCGTCCAGCGCCGCGGAAGTCGCCGCGCTCGGACTGCGCGTCGGCCACCCGGCGGTCTATCAAGACGGACCGCTCGAACTCTCCCACCGGCGCCTGATCGGCCGCGCGCTGGATAACCGCATCGGCAGCTACATCATCGCCCAAGTGATGAAACGCATCGCCACCGGCAAGAAGAAGCCGGCCTTCACCGTGATCTGTCTCAACGCCGTCCAGGAGGAAATCGGCGGCAATGGTGCCATGATGGCCACCTATCGCCTCAAGCCGGACCTCTGCGTCTGCCTCGACGTCACTCACGCCACCGACACCCCGGGCATCGATCCTAACAAATTCGGCAGCGTCAAACTCGGCCATGGCCCGACCCTTTCCCACGGCACCGCGAACCACCCGCTCGTCGTCCAGCGCCTGCTCGATGTGGCGAACAAAGTGAAAGTGCCCATCCAGCACGAAGCCAGCAGCCGCTTCACCGGCACCGACACCGACAAGATCTTCCACAGCCGCGAGGGCATCCCCAGCGCGCTCGTGTCCCTGCCACTGCGCTGCATGCACTCGGTGGTGGAAACCGCCCACCTCGACGACGTCCAGCATAGCGTGGACCTCCTCACCGAGTTCGTCCTTTCACTCACAGAAAAAGACGAGTTCCGGCAGGTGTTGAAATAGGCGGACGCGCGGCGCCATCACTTCCTTGCCGAGCCGGCACTCACGTTCGCTCGGAAGTTGAAGCGGTTGACCACACCATCATCGCCTAGACCCCTTGCTAAAAGTTAGTTCCGCGATGCGGAGTCCGTCTTGCAAACGGAGCGGATGATTTGAGGCCGGTCCATCAAGTGCTGGATCGAAGCAACGAGCTTGTCGCTGAGGTCATTTCTTTGTCGGGTGAAGTAGCCAGTCAGGTCGTGCCCTTTCAGGTGCTGCCAAAGTCGCTCGATCGGTTTGAAGTCTGGACGGTAGGGCGGCAAATGGACCGGCTCGATAGGGTGCCAACGGAGGGTCTTGGTTTTCTGCCATCCGACGCTTTTCGTCCAAATGTCGAAAATAATGCCGATTTAGTTTCTTGCTGCCGTGGAAGGGCGCCTGCTAACTGTCGAGCTTTATGACAAAGTGCACCAAGAACGCCGTGGCGATATTTCTCAATATGGCTTTCTGTACTAACCAGCTGCTTGCCGATTTACCGCCGATTACCTTCGATACGGTCGAGTGGGTGCCCTATGGCA
>JAYWDF010000551.1:0-1614 GCA_043779985.1 Akkermansiaceae bacterium
CGACATCAAAGAACGCGGTTCCAATTTCCTCCGGACGGACCTGGAAACGGGCGGTCCACGTTTCGTCATCCTTGGAAATGACCTGACGCATTTGGCCGAGCGATTTCCCCCCGTGTTCGCGAACCGTAGCCACCACCGTCTGCCCGACCACCCCGCGGGCGGCGATGGTGGCATCGACCATCACCGGCGCGTCCTCGAAGAGCGTGGCCTGCGCCGTGGCGGCAGTAACAGATAGATCCACCAGCGTCTGCTCCGGCACGAGGACCAGCGGGAATGTCGGTGGCAGCCCCTGGAGTTTTGATTCGATGGCGGAGCTGTCGGTCGGGCTGCCGTCCGTGATGACCAGAATGCCGGCGAGTGGCCGTCCCTGATAGCGGTCGCGCAAATCCCCGAGCGCCCGGGCCAGAGCGGAGCCGGGGCCATCAAATGATAGCGCCACGCCGTCCGCCGGCCTGCCGAGCCGCACGTCGAACGTGAATGAATCGACGACGAAATCCTCAGCCAGCTTGGCCTGCCAGCCCGCCGGGTCCGGGCGGATGATCTCGTTCAGCCGATCCGCGCGCGAGCGGGAGTTCTGTTGATCCTTGAGCGTCATGCTCGCGCTGGTATCCAACAGCACGGCCCAGTGGTTGGTGCCCGGGCGATTGAACGATCTAACAACCTCGGGCTGGAGAATGAAACCGAACAGAAAGACGAAGCCGACCCATTTCAGCGACCCTGCGAGCCAGCGGACTCCGGCGGGCATGGAGTGTTTTTGCCGATAACTGAAAAACAGCCCAATGACGACGGCGGCCAACACGAACAATCCGGGGACCAGCCACTGAATTTCCGTCCAGACGATCTTCATTTGCCAGGTTCTCCAAGAGCGGGTGGTGAAGTCGGCTCCGGGAGGATCACGCAGTAAGCTTCTTCCCCGCCGGGTATTGCAGCGGGATCTATCCGCCGGTCGTGGGTGACGAATCGGGCCTTGTGGCGGACCGCGAGAGCTAGCAGATAGAAATCCGTGAGCTGTTTGGACACAGGCAGGACGGAATAGTCACAAAGCGACAGCGAGTCCGCCCAAAACTGGTGGCCGGGACGGGTGCGGATTTCCCGCAGGAGGGAATTGATCACTTGAGGCGGGCCGGGTGATTCGTGGTAGGACGGACTTCCCATGATGCGCAGGAATCCGTTCTCCACCAAGGGACAAGTCGCCCACGCTTCTCCCTGGATGGAGGCGAACCACTGGTTGGTCCGTGTGGAGTGGACGTGGAGCGGGTCTGCGAGTGCGATCAGGACATTGACATCGAGCAAATACATCTCATTGGGCGTCCTCGGTTTCCTCCAGGATTTTTGAAATCATGTCGTTGGTGATTACCGCCCCGTTACCGCCCTCGCGCTTCAGAACTGGGAAGCCATACTCGTTATAGGTATAGATCTTCGAGGCTTCCGGGAGTGGAGTGGCCTCATGAAGCTCCCTCCGCAGGGCATGCTCAATCATGGATTTCAGCGTGGTCCGTCGCTTCACGGCCATGGCCTTTGCTTGGAGCAGCAGATCATTCGGGAGTTCGATAGTCGTCTTCATCCTCGGATATGGGTGATGATACGGGCGTATAGGTGGGCGTCAAGATGGGA
>JAYWDF010000552.1:0-1611 GCA_043779985.1 Akkermansiaceae bacterium
TCGGCGGCCCGCTTACAGCGATCACCCACAGCGGGGCGAATGCCGGATTCGACAGCTCCTTCAGTTACCTGGGGGATGCGTTTGATCGGGCGCTTGAAAGCATTACGTCCAAGAAGCCCGGAGGGGCCACGGTGGGCAAGCACACCTACGGCTACAATCCTCTAGGCGACATCAAAACGTGGAAACGCGGGGCCCCGCTTGCCAATCCCAGTGGCGGCACCAGCCAATACGACTCCACCGCTTTTTACGACCAAAGCGACCAGCTCAGTTCTCTGATCAACCAACCGCTCTCCGCCTCGACAGTGGCAAATACCGGTTACCACTACGTTTACGATGCTGCTGGCAACATCGCCTCCAAGCAGGTAGAGACCTCAGCGACAGGCGCGACCATGGCCACCTACACGCACAACACCCTCAACCAACTCACCGGCATCGGTGGCTCCGGCGGGGTGAAGCAGGTCATCGTCCGCGGCGAGACCAACGAACCGGCCACCGTGAAAGTGAAGCCCAGCATTGCAAGCGTATGGAAAAGCGCCCGGATGTTAGAAGGCAACCGCTTCGAGTCCGACCAGGATCTTACCACTGGCGCCAACCAGCTCAACATCCAAGCCAAGGACGGCTCTAATAACGTCTCCAACTACACCTACAGCCTCAATCTCGCAGCCACTGCCGCAGCAGTTCCAGGCTACGACGATGACGGTAACATGCTCACCGACGGAGCCCGCAGCTACGAATGGGACAGCCAGTCCCGCCTCACAAAAATTACTTGGGGAGCCGGATCGAACAAAACTACGGAATACAAATACAACGCCCTCGGCCAGCGCAGCGAGCAGATCGAGAAAACCAGCAGCACCGAGACAGCACACAACTACTACCTATACGAAGGCAGCAAATACCTCTGCCGCTATACCGGCGGGACCACCACCGCGAACATCGACCGGCAATATCTCCAACAAGGCGAGCAGCGTAAGATCGGCAGCCTCTGGGCCAGCCATTACTACAATCGCGATCAACTCGGCAGCATCCGGGAAGTAATGAACAGCGATGGCACACTCGCCGCGAGATATGATTACGATCCCTACGGTAAGCGCAGCATTCAATACGAGTCAACCGCGTATGCCGGAGTTAACTATACCGACGGTTGCGACCTCGGTTTCACCGGCCACATCACACGGGAAAGCGCGATGAGCGGGCAGGGGGACATCGTGCTGACGCTGTTTCGGGCGTATGATCCTGATTTAGGCAAGTGGCTATCTGCCGATCCGATCGGGGAAGGCGGAGGATTGAACCTCTATGCGTATGTTGGTGGTAATCCTGTTAATTACAGAGATCCTCTTGGGCTTGATAAGGATCAATCGATCATAATCGATCTGGATAAAGACACGCTAACTATTTTTGGTAAGGACAAGAAGCAGCAGTTCTCCTGTGATATTGTTCACGGTGATGATTCAAATCCAGCAACGAAAACCTCGGTGGGTAAATTTAAACTGGGGCAATGGCAAAAGAACAAAACAGGAACGAGATTCCCGGGGGCTACGACAAAATGGGATGATTCATGGTGGGGCGGCAATGTTTATGGTCCATATTTTGTGCCAATCGTAGGCTCTGACG
>JAYWDF010000553.1:0-13579 GCA_043779985.1 Akkermansiaceae bacterium
ACTGTAACGCGGTTCAATCCCGCCAGTGCAAGCGCTTCCGCGTGATGAGCCAACAGCACTCCGTTCGTCGTGATGGCGATGACCTTCACGCCGTCTACCGCAGCGAGCATGGCGACAAGATCCTCAAGACCTCGCCGCATCAAGGGCTCGCCACCCGTCAGCCGGATTTTCTCGACGCCGATCTCCACCAAGACCCCGGCCAAGGTCACGATTTCCTCAAAAGTGAGCAAATCCTCGCGCGGCATGAACACGTAGCCAGGGCCGAAAACCTCCACCGGCATGCAGTAGCGGCAGCGGAAATTGCAACGATCCGTCACCGAAATGCGTAAATCACGCAGCCCGCGTTCGAGAAGATCCGTCACCATCGCCATTGAACAAGCATGAATCATACCCATCCGATCGCAAACTCAAACATCCATATTCAACCAATCTGTTTAGGGTCTGAAATTCCACGTTGGCATGACGCGATTTCAGGGTTTACGCCTCCCGCGGTCCTGCCATTGTCCCGCCGTGCACCCACCCGCAAAGCGCCTCGCAGGCATCCTCATTCCCGCCTTCTCCACTCGCCGCGAGGGCGACCTTGGGATCGGCGACACGCTCGCCTTGCGGGAATGGATCGACTGGGCGGCTGAGCACCAAGTGGGATTCATCCAGCTGCTCCCTATCAACGAAAACGGGTCCGATGAAAGCCCTTACAGCGGGATCTCCTCGGTGGCACTCGACCCCATTTACCTATCCTTCGAGCCAGAGGAAATCCCAGGGCTCAAGACCGCGGACATCGCCAGCGCTCGCAACCGCTTGCAGGCCGCACGGCAGTCACCACTGGTGAACTACCCGGCCGTCCGCGCCGGCAAGCGGACCTTGCTGGAGCTCGCATGGTCGCGCTTCGAGGAGGCGGATGCCCAGCTGACTGCGGAATTCGAACAATTTCGAAAGTCCGAAATGGAGTGGTTAGACGACTACTCATTGTTCCGATTCCTGATGGAGTTCCACGGCGAGGCCCTCACCTGGGACCGCTGGCCCGAAAACTGCAGGACGCCGCGCAAGGCGAAGCTCTTTCTCACCAAGCTCCGGGCGAAGGATGCCGCAGACGTGGACTACCGCCTGGGTTTCTTCGCCTTCGTGCAGTGGCTGTGTTTCCGCCAATGGCTGGCGGTCCGCGCCCACGCTGATGGGCGCGGCGTGAAGCTGATGGGCGATGTGCCGATCGGGATTGCCTGGCATTCGTGCGACGTGTTTTTCGACCAGGAGGAATTCCACCTCGACTGGTGTGGCGGGTCGCCTCCGGAAGGAATGGGCCAAGACGATCCGTTTTTCCAACAGTGGGGGCAAAACTGGGGCATCCCGCTTTACCGCTGGGATCACATGCAGGCGAACGGCTTCGCGTGGTGGCAGAAGCGGATCAAACGGCTCACGCGGATCTTCCAGATTTTCCGGCTCGATCACATCCTCGGATTCTATCGGATCTACGCCTTCCCGTGGCGGCCGGAGCGCAATACCGAATTCATCGGCCTCAGCCACGAAGATGCCGCGGAAATCAACGGCGGTCGCCTGCCCCGCTGGTTCCTGCGGCAGGATGACACGGTCGAAAACAAGGCCGCAAACCGCGAAGACGGCGACGTCCGGCTCAAGGCGATTCTCGACGCCTCCAAGGGCGCGGAAGTCATCGCAGAAGACCTCGGCTGGGTGCCGGAATACGTCCGCCCGCACTTGACGGACCTCGGCATCACGGGATTCCGCATTCCGCATTGGGATTGCGATAGCCACGGCCACCCGACGCCCGGCAACGCCTTCCCGGAAAACAGTTTCGCCACCTACTCGACCCACGATCATGATCCGGTGAACGGCATCTGGCGCGGCTGCCTGCGCGTGATCCAACAGCACCACGAAGCGCCTACCGAACAGACCGGTTGGGCCGTCGGCGGGGCACACAATACCTTGCGCATCCTCTCCGAATTCGCCGGGATCCCCATCCCCCATCACGCACCCTGGCCTTCCTACACCGAAGGCATCCGGCTACGGCTGCTCAAAGCGTTATTCGCCTCTAACTCACGCTACGCCACCCTGATGATCACCGAGCTTTTCAACCTCGATGACCAGATCAACCATCCCGGCACCTCCGACAGTCGAAACTGGCGGTTCCGAATGCCGTGGACCCTCGCGGAAATCCACGCCGATCCTCGCCTGGACGACGCTTGTAAGAAACTGGCGACAATCATCAGCATCACCAGGCGGGCTTGACCATATCTAACTAAAAGCTATCCGCCGGGCAGACCTTGAGAACTCCGTCTGACAAGACTCGCGCCCGCAGGCCGCCGCGGAACCTCTCCTTGAGGAACGCTTCTGCCCCGGGACCGACGACTTCGTCCATCCAGTAACAGGGTTTGCATTCCTCACTGGCCTCGAACTCGACGCCCTGAAATCGAAAGCGCTTTCCGGCCCAGGCCGCTAGGTCCACGCCTTGGACGATTAGATTCCGCCGGAACACCGAACTGGAAAGTCCGGGCTGGGAAAAATGATCCCGCACCGCCTGCACCGCATCCCGATTCAGGAAGGTGACCTGCCCCTTGAAGTCCGGCTTATAGCCGAAATAACGGTCGCCGCGCAGGCCCATGCCGGCCACGCACTCGACCTCGGATACCCCGCGGATGCCGTGTTCCAGGCGCCCCTTGTCATGCCGTCCGCGGAAGTCATTGCCCTCCGAGATCCAGATTTCCACCAATTCCGCCGGCCACTCCGGGATCTCGTCCCCTGCCCGTCCCGTCTCGGCGGAGCGATTGTCCGGGCCGACCCACTCGGTACGCCCGTCGGCATAAGTTTCCTTTTTCCAAACCGGCAGCTCGTATTTCAGCCGCTCCATGATCGCGCGAGCCCCGTCGAACGCCGGCCCCCGGTGGGCGGAAGCCACCCCTAACCAGACAGCGACGTCCCCGATGGCAAGCACCCCGGTGCGATGCACCGCCTGCACGCCGAGCAAGCCATGACGCGAGGCCTCCTCCTCCACGATCTGCTGACCGGTCGAAACCGCCAACGCCGGATACGCCTGATATTCCAAGTGGCTGACCGCCTGACCGGCGTTGTGATTCCGCACCCGGCCATCGAAGGTGACGACCGCTCCCGCTGCCGGGTAGTCAAGCGCCGCAGCCAACGACGCGATGTCGATGGCTTGGCTGGCGAGTTGGAAGTGTACGGGCGCGGACATTGGGAATTTCTAACCTCCGGACATCGGGGGCAGCAAGGCAAGCATATCCCCCTCTGCCAACGGGCGATCCCACGGGACAAATTCATCATCCACCGCGGCGCGGAAATCAGGGGTGGCGAGACCAAGGTGGTAGGCAGCGTCGAGCTCCGCATACAATGCGGCGGGAGTGCGGGCGGCAGTCGTGACCCGTTCCTCTGCAAGGCCGCGGCGATCAGCTAGCAGTCCGAAATAACAAACCTTAATCGTCATGGTGCTTTCGCGGTTTCCCAATCCTCCGGAGTGTTTGCATTATCGAGCGCACGGGCTGTCACTGACTCTAACAATCGGCAGTCGTTGCGAATCAGGATCTTCCTAGGACAGCGGAAATCATTGGCCTGAGCCTGTTGTAAAATCGGCAACGCAGCCGCCCCATACAATGCGCACAAGGGCTCGGGCAGCCCGTCTGACTCGCTGCGGTAAGCGAGAAAGGCTTCGCCCGCTTGCTTCGAGTCGATGAGATGGCAGAGCGTGCGCGCGTCGAGTCGCGGCAGGTCGCAAGCGACGACCAGGCAGTCCGCACCGGTGTGCACATGCAGTCCGGAAACGATTCCGGCGATCGGCCCGAGGCTTGCGCCTTCGGGATCGCGCACGATTTGCAAGCCTTCGAGACCGGCGGGAATTTCCTGGTCGTGGCGGAGCGAGATGGCGACGGATTCGCAGCCGGCTTCCCGCAGCAGATCATAGCACCGCCGCGCCAGGGTACGGCCGTCGCGGTGCACCAGCGCGGCCTTGTCCCGGCCCATGCGCAAGCTGCGCCCGCCTGCTAGGACGAGTCCATGAGTGGTTCGTGTCGAGGATGGATTCATGCGTGGAAGTCGCCGGACTTGCCGCCGGTTTTGGAAATGAGACGGAGATCGTGAATGCGGATGGCTTTGTTCATCGCCTTGCACATGTCGTAAACGGTGAGGGCGGCGACGCTGGCACCCGTCATGGCTTCCATCTCGACGCCGGTTTTTCCGCTGGTGGAAACCTCACAACGGATGATCACTCCATTCGCGCCCGGGGTGATTTGAAATTCGCAATTCTCGACGGGCAGCGGATGACAAAACGGGATCAGGTCGCTGGTTTTCTTCACCGCCATCGTGCCGGCGATGATCGCGGTTTGAAACACCGGCCCTTTCGGCCCGTGCAGATCGCCATTCTGAAATCTCGCGATGATTTCCGCGCCGAGCTCCATGCGGGCTTCAGCGACGGCGGTGCGCCGGCTCGGGGATTTTTCCGTGATGTCCACCATCGTCGGCAGCCCCTCGCGGAGGTGGGTGAAATCGGGGTTGTTAGCGGGTGTGGGGTCCATGGAGTTCAGAGCCACGGGGTGTAGGGAAAGGAGTCGTAAATCGATGTCCTCACGCCGCGCGGCGGAAGTGTGATGAATCCGTCGCTCTTGAGCAAGCCGATGAAATCACCGCTGTTGCCGGTGGCCGCCGGTAGGGCCCGGCCATCCGGCTGGAGCGTGACGGGAAGGTGCAGGGTGAAGTCAGGAAGCTGAGGCGGCGGCCCGTCCAAGTCCACTCGCCTGACCACCGGATACCGCTGGCCCGAGGCTGCGGCGAGCGCCGGTAGCAAGAGCACATGCAGCCCCGTGAGCGCGGAGACCGGGTTACCGGGAAGCGCGAGGATCACTTGCCCTTGCGGCCCGACCCAGCAGCCTGCAGGCTTTCCCGGGCGATGGGCGACTCCATGGAAAATCTTACGGCAGCCCAATTCGCCGAGCAGCAAGGGAACGAAGTCACGCGCCCCTTTCGACACAGCGCCGGTGAGAACCAGCCAGTCATGCGTCGCCAAGAGATTCTCAATGACCGGCCGCGCTGCGGATACCTCGTCATTCAACACTCCCACATGCCGCGGAGGATACCCCCCACGGTTCAGGGCGGCGGCGAGCGAATGAGCGTTGGACTGGCGGATCTGGTGCGGCAGCGGGGTCTCGTCCACGGCCACGAGCTCATCACCGGTGGCCATTATGGCGATCCTCGGAAACCGTGAAACCTCAAGCCAGCCCGCCCCGCAAGAGGCGGCGACCCCGATTTCACGAGACCCTAGCAAAGCGCCTGATACTAACAAAATCTGCCCCTCCACCGCATCACTCCCCGCCCGATGAATATAGCGGCCGGCGACCGGAGCAGCCGCTGCGGAAAATTCCACCGCACCCTTACCCTGCCCAATGACCTCCTCCACTGGCACAATGCAGTCCGCGCCCGGCGGACAGGGCGCGCCAGTCATGATTTCCACACAGGTTCCCATTTCGCAGGAAAGTGCCAGCGCGTGCTGACCGGCCGGAGCGGATCCGGTCACCCGGAACAAACGGTGGCCCGCCTGCCAATCCGAAAATCTCAGCGCATAGCCGTCCATCATCACGCGATCGAACGGTGGAAATGCCGCGTCAGCCCGCACCTCTGCCCGCAGAACCCGGCCAGCACCGTCTTCCAAGCGGCACCGCTCACTCGCCAGCAGCGGAGTATGTGCCAGCAGCAGGTCGAGCGCCTCGGGGAAAGAAACCATGCATGAGCTTCTCTCCCCTGCCCCGCGCGCCAAGCGAAATTCACCGCTTTGATGAATCTCGCCGCCTGTCGGTTGACTTTTCGTTCCCTGCGCTCCATACCCGCCCTATGTCGTCAGCACTGCCGCCAAAACCCCGTATCATCGGACCGAAAGTCCGGATCTGCATCGTCGCGTCGAAATACAACGAACAGTTCACGGATGCCTTGGTGGAAAACGCGATCGAAGAACTTGGCGAACTGGTGCCTCAGGGCCGTGTGGACCTCATCCGGGTGCCAGGTGCCTTTGAGATTCCGGTCATGATCGCCTCCATCCTCGAGCGCGATCCCCCAGCCTGTGTGATCGCACTGGGTCTGATCATCCGTGGCTCGACCGAACACGCCGATCTTGTCGCCAGCTCGGTGACCGATGCGCTGCAACAATTGGCCGTCAAATCGCTTCGTCCGGTGATTCACGAAGTTTTGCTGGTAGAAGACGAGAAGCAAGCCTACGCACGCTGCATCGGAGCGCAGCTCAACCGCGGCAAGGAAGCCGCAAGAGCCGCCGCTTCGATGATTGATATTTTCCAGGAACTTGAACGATCCATGCCCCGCAACCCCAGCCATAAAAAGCACCGCAATGCCTAGTCCTCGCCACATCCGCGAGGCGGTCGTCCAGTTTCTCTACTGTGCGGACCTTGAAGGAGGGGCCGACCCAGCCGCGCTGCGAGGCCCATTTTGGGATTTCGTGACCGAGTCCGACCGCCGCAGTCTTCAACTGGCGACGTTCCGGACCGTCCACCACCTGGCCCATGGTCGCGAAGGCCGCTTGGTCGAGTTTGTCGAGCGGCAGACTGTCGCAAGCGCTCTGCTCAGCGCTTGGCCGCTCGCAGAGAGTTTGAAAATCGATCTCAAGCGGATCGCCGAGCTCGAGTCGGGCTGGAGCACCTCGTTTGCCAAACTGGAGCGCCTGCCCAAAGACGATGACGACGCGTCGGTTGCGGAAAGTTTCGAAGATGCTCTCGGAGTCCTGTTCAAACTGGACCGCGATCTCGCCACCGCCCGCCTGCGTTTTATCCAAGGGGTCGAGGATTTCCCGGCCTTGCGCGGGCAATTGGAAGCCGTGACGGCATCCATCCGCCGCTTGCAGCGGATTTCCGACCGGCTGCGGATGGTGGAGGAGCCCGAAAAATTCCCCGAACAGGCGGACCTCACCCGGCTGCGCGATTCCAAGGCCGAAATCCACCTCCTTCGCCACAAAGCGGACGAACTTGTCGATTGCGTCCTCGCCCACAAGGAGCAAATCGACAAAACGCTCGCCGCTGTCGTCGAAAACTTCGCACCAGAGCGGATCGATCCGGTCGACCGGGCGATTCTGCGCCTCGGAACTTACGAAATCCTCCACACGACCACGCCATCCAAGGTGGCGATGAATGAAGCGATCGAGTTAGCCAAGCGCTTCGGCACGACGGATTCCCGGCGTTTCGTGAACGGCGTGTTAGATAGAATCATGAACAGGCGGCGGCCCCATCCGAAAGTCAGGACGTTTTGTAATTGGTAAGTCGCGCCGCAGCCTTCATAAGACTGCGAGAGACTTTCCCTATCATGCGCTACCCGACCCACTTTCAGCAAAAAACCCTATGGAACGCCGCCACGGGGGTTTCCATCCTGGTGCTCGGAGCCCTGCTCGTCGGCCTGATCTGGCTGCTAGGCTACATTTTCGGCGTGCTGCAACCGGTACTCATCCCCCTGATCGTCGCGGGGATCGTGGCTTATGTATTAGATCCAGTGGTGGTGTTTCTCGAGAAACACGGGATGAGCCGCCTGTGGTCGGTGGTGACCTTGTTTTTTGGAATCCTCATCGTGGCGACCCTGCTCGTCGCCGCGATCCTGCCTGGCATTCAGCGCAGCCACGGCGCATTGCGGGATCTCATCGCCTCCGTGCCAAGCGCCGGCCAAGCGCCCGCTCCAGCAGGGACCGAAGTGGCCGCAAAGCAGCCGAATACGGATGACTCGGAGCACCTGGCTCCCGCCCTGGCGCGGTCGCTGCAGAACCTCCGCTCCCGCCATCACGACGGGGCAATCGGATGGGTCCTTACCGAAGTCGACGATCAAGGAAAACCGGTCGCGAAGGATCAGGCCCAGCTGGAAGCCTCCTCCCTAGACTCCTTCGCCGACACCCGCGGCGGACGGATGCTGATGGAAAACCTGGATGTGATTTTCAAGACCGGGCGCACCTGGCTCACCGCCGGCTCTACCAAGGTGCTCGGGTTTCTCGGCCTCGTCATCGGCATGATCATGGTGCCGGTGTATTTGTTCTTTTTCCTCAAGGACTCCGCCTCGATCCGCACGCACTGGCACGACTACGTGCCTCTCAAGGCATCACGTTTTAAAACCTCGTTAGTGGAAACCCTTCAGGAAATTAACGGTTACCTGGTCTCGTTCTTCCGCGGTCAGGTGCTCGTCGCCGCGATCGACGGCATCCTCGTAGGCATCGCTCTCACGATTTTCGGGCTGCCTTACGGATTGCTCATCGGAGTCTTCATGGCCATTCTCGGAGTCATCCCTTACATCGGAAATATTCTCTGCCTGATACCCGCCTGCATCATTGCCTACCTCCACTCCCAGGGGGCGGCGCCGTTCGGGATGAGCCCGTGGGCTTACGTCGGTTCCGTCCTTGGAATCTTTGTGGTGGTCCAGCAGATCAATTCACTCGTGACCGCGCCCAAGATCGTCGGGGACTCTGTCGGACTCCATCCGCTGACCGTGATCTTCTCGATGCTCTTCTGGTCACTGGTCCTCGGTGGCTTTGTCGGCGCGCTGCTGGCGGTCCCGCTCACGGCGGCGGTGAAGGTGCTGTTCCGCCGCTTCATCTGGGAGCGGCAACTGCGCGAAAGCCCTGAGTTTGACCCGAGCTAGCAGCCCGCAAAATGGGCCTCGGGGCAGATAAAGTGCCCCCCGCTTCACACGCCTGGAATTCTCCCCCCGGATTATCCCAGGTGAGCGCGAAACGAGAGGCTCCAAAGGCTTGAGGAAACCACTACCGACCGCAAGACGATTTCTCGCCGCGGGCTGGATGTTTTCCCGTAGCGGCAATTCCGCTAGCGCCGCGCAGCGATGGATTTTTGGGCCTGATCGATAAGAACCCTCAATTCGGGATCCGCGCTGGAGAGCGCCGCCGACAGCACGGGAAGGCTGTCCGCCCCTCCAACCCGCCCGAGAATGCGCACTGCGGAGTAGCGGATGGTGCCCGATGTCTGCGGAAAACGCTCGATTACGGTGGCTTCGATCTGCGGACCAAGATCGGCATAGAGTGATTCCCAAGGCATGGGATTCTTAAACCAAAGTTCATCAAGGATCGGAATCACGTCCGTGTTTTTCTCCTTCACAATCAGCGCAATCATTTCCTGGGGGATGGCTTTATTGTCCGCGATGAGCTTCTTGAGCACGTTGAGCGCAGCTGCACTGGCTGGCCCCGCGTGCTCGGACCATATTGCTAACGCACTGCAGATGTTCCCCTTGAAATCCAAGCCTTCCTCGGCGAGCAACAAGATCAGCCTCCGGGTGATATCGCTGCGGTAAATCTTCGGCTCGGCAACCGCAAGCCGCTGCACCGCGCGCTTGACTCGCTCCAAATCAATGCTTTCCAGCTCCCGCTTATTCAGATCATAGAATGCAGGGTCTTCTTTTCTCGAAAGCTTTTCGATGGGCCCTTCGACGAATACCTCGTTGCGCACGCGGACTTCCACCACCGATATTTCCGGATAGATTTTCTCCGTCTGGCCCAGCACGGCGGCCAAATCGGCGAGTTCTTGCAGCGATTTCGAAATCCCGGTAACCACCAGCAGATAATCCCCGCCGTCCCGCGGATAGAAATGCGACGCCGGATCTGCCGCAGTCACCCGCAGAATGTAGTCCCTGACCCGAAAGCGATTGCTGTCACTCAAGCCCCTGAGCCACAGACCGGCAGCCTGCTTGGAACTGCCCTCCACAGCGAGGCGCTGAATTTCCGCATCCAGTGGGCTGGTCCCGATCCGGTTGCGCAAGGCCTGAGTCGCACTCACCTCGGCAGGCTCCAGACTCTTCTCCGGCGTCACTGCCCCCGAAGGCTCGTCCCCACTAACCCTCTGCTGCGAGCGCGGAGACCCCGAGCCAGCCGTAAAAAAGAACGGCACCGCCATCAGCCCCCCCCCGAGGATCACGCCCACCGCGAGCGCCTTGAGCCGGGCGCGCGGATTTGCGTAAACGAGCATCACCACGCCCAGAAATGCGACGAATCCAGCCATCACCAAGCGGCTTTCCAAGGGCATTCCGTCCAATACTCCGCCATGGCCATTGCCGAACATCAGCAGCATCGTAATCAGGACCATCCCCGACACGCCAACTCCTCCCGCTAGAATCCTCAACGGCGAGGCAGGCTCGAGAATGGCGGGGTCCGGCGTCTTCGAGTAGCGGACCGGCTGCACGCCGATAACCGATTCAGCCCCTGGCAAGGGAACGCGTTGGAACCGGTTCAGTCCCTGACTCTTCGTTTCGCTCGGGTAAAACTTGCGCCCCCGGACGATCACTTCGTCAGTAATGCGGAACCGGTGCTCGCACCCACCGCATTCCACGGTCCGCTCGCGCAAATCCTCCCCCACCTTGAACCGCTGCGCGCACGATGGACAGCGGATCAGTAACAGCGAATCGTCAGGAGTCGGAGGAGGCATATCGATAGACCCACTCTTGATGCAAATCGGGGGGATTGCAACTCCTAGGATCGAGCCCTCCTAACATCGCCAAAGCACTCCGCCAGAGCCCTTTGGAAATTTACTTCGGAAACATTAGCAATTGACGTTTCAAGATTTTCATCATAACAAATCAATCAACTCATTTAAGCCGATGATGAATTTACTCAGTCTCAGCCCGTTCCCCTCTCTGCGCACTTCAGACGAATCCGGGAATCTGCTCATGGAACGAGAGGGGTTCGTCGATGAAGCCGTGGTGACCGCGCTGCTCAGGGCACCTTACGGCGTCCGCAGCGTGGCCGTTCCCACCGATCTCGCCTTAGCCGCTGATGACTCGGACTTCGCCGGTTGGCAGCTTCCCACCGCATTCACGCCCAGCCCCTTCACCAGTCGAATGGGGGCCGTGGAAGCCGCACCTGCGCTGGCGGCCACCCCGACCCGCCGCGCGGCGCCACCGATGATTGAAGAACCCGGCATCGGCACCCCGCACTATGGAGCCCACCGTTGGTGGCTGGCCGGACTCGCTGGCGTGTTATCGACCATGCTCTTCTCGGTGCTTCTGCTCGCGCTCTCTTCGCGTTCCACCCACTTCGAAGAAACCGTTCTTTCTCCGCGGAAGCTAACCACGCCTGTTGCGGCACCCCGGCAGCTGGCCAGATCCTTGGAAACACCTCCCGAGTTGACCGATGCGTCGCCCTATCAGCCCTAACTCGACCGCTGTTCCAAGTGCGGGGGATTGACGGCAGACCACCGGCTCTACAGGCTTCCGCACCATGTCCCGTCCCGGATTAATTCTCAAACTGAGCTGCCACGATCAGCCAGGCATCGTCGCGAAAGTCGCGAACTACGTCGCCGGCCATCGCGGGAACCTTGTCGAGTTCGCCCAGTTTTCCGATCAGCTCGCCGGAAAATTCTTCGCCCGACTGGAAATCGAAACCATGGACCTCGATGTCGATGTGCAGGATTTCATCGACGGCTTCGGCACCCTCGGCCGGTCGCTGCAGGCGAATTGGCATTTCCGCCGACTGCCCTACCGCATGAAGACCGCCGTGCTCGTCACCAAGACCGACCACTGCCTGAACGAAATCCTCTGGCGGGCGGAACTCGACGAACTTCCCATTGAAATCACCTCGATCATCGGCAATCGAGGCAACTGTCGCGCGACTGCCGAGCGGGCGGAGATCCCGTTTCATGAGATTGATATGGATGGCGACGAGCGCGGCCCCGGCTTCGCCCGAATCCGAGAGTTGCTCATCGGGCAAGACGTCGAATTGATTGTCCTCGCCCGCTTTATGCAAATCCTTCCCGATGACTTCTGCAATGACTTCTCCGGGCGCATCATCAACATCCACCACAGCTTCCTGCCCGCCTTCATCGGCGCAAACCCGTATAAACAAGCCTATGAGCGCGGCGTGAAGCTCATCGGCGCGACCTGTCACTACGTCACCGCCGATCTCGATGCCGGTCCGATCATCGAGCAGGAGGTGGATCGAGTGCACCATTTTCACACTCCGAACGACCTCGTCCGCCTGGGCCGCCACTGTGAGCGGATCGCCCTTGCCAAGGGAATCCGCTTCCATGTGCACGACCGGACGATCATCGACGGACATCGGGCGATTGTTTTCCCTGACTAAGTGAAATTGGAGGCTTTACAATCCACCCACGCTCGCGCAATTTTCGCCCGGTTCCAAGGAGAGGTGGTCGAGTGGTCTATGGCACCTGATTCGAAATCAGACGTGGGGTAACACTCACCGTGGGTTCAAATCCCACCCTCTCCGCCAATTTTGTGGTCACGCGGAATTTCTGTTCCAGCAATCAAGGAGGGAACCATTACGGGACGAACGGTGAGACACTAACCTCATCACGTCCTGCCTCAAATCATCCCCCCGTGCACAATTGGCATGGTCGATATTGCGGGGCCAGTCGCCCTCCCTCGGACCTCCTCACGCCAGGATGCAATAGCCATTAAATGGTCCCTGAATCGAGAGATTTACAGTCTGTTTGAGGCTTCGAGCGCATCGGATAGATCGGAGTCGGGATCCGCTCACGCTCACATTCCAATTGGATGTCACCGGACCACCGCGGGCGAGGCGCGTCCACTGAACTTGCGGCTTGCCACCCCTGCGGTGCCTCGGCGCATAGTCCTTCCATGCCTGTTGGTAGCCTCCTTACCTTGCTCGATGACATCGCGACCATTCTCGATGACGTTTCAATTCTCACCAAGAAGGCCGCGGCGAAAACCGCAGGCGTGCTTGGGGATGATCTGGCGTTGAATGCCCAGCAGGTCAGTGGTGTCGTGTCGAGGCGCGAACTGCCGGTCGTTTGGGCCGTTGCCAAGGGCTCTTTCATCAACAAGCTCATCCTCGTCCCCCTTGCCCTGCTCATCGGAACCTTCATGCCATGGGCGATCACCCCGCTGTTGATGATCGGGGGACTCTTTCTGTGCTTCGAGGGTTGCGAAAAACTCGCCCATCATTTTTTCCACCACGGGGAGAAAACCGACGAAGCCGCCAGCAAGGAAATCTCCGAGCTTGCCGCAAGTCCCACGCCCGACGCGACGGAAACTGAGACGGAGAAGATCAAGGGCGCGGTGCGCACCGACTTCGTCCTTTCCGCCGAGATCATCGCCATTACCTTGGGCACGGTGGCCGGGCAGGATTTCCAACGGCAGTTCATCGTTCTAGCAGCTATCGCCGTGGTGATGACCGCCGGGGTTTACGGCTTGGTCGCGGGGATTGTGAAACTTGACGACGCGGGGCTCTATCTCACCCAGCGTCGCGGCGCTTGGCTCCAGGGCCTCGGCCGCGCCATCTTGTGGGCGGCACCGTTTTTGATGAGGTCACTCTCAATTCTGGGCACCGGGGCGATGTTTCTCGTCGGCGGGGGTATCATCACCCATGGCATCCCTTACATCCATCACGCCATCGCACACGCTGCAGAATCCCTCAGGCACGTAGACCCCATCGGTGCGATCGTCGCACCGCTCACCGCACCGCTGAGCAATGGTCTCTGCGGTCTCATCGCAGGCACCCTCGTGTTACTCGCGGTCAAGGGCTTCCAGAAACTTCGAAAAACCGCGTCGGCTCCCCATCTGCCCTGAAGCGGTCGGATTCCTGCACATGGCATGCTATTTGTCTTAA
>JAYWDF010000554.1:0-1606 GCA_043779985.1 Akkermansiaceae bacterium
CTCAGGTAGCCTGCCGGCTTGTGCAGCATCAGATAGATCGACTCCTTGGCTTGCAGGATTTCCCCGTCCAGTTCCACCCGGCTGAAGCGGTTGATCCGCTGCAGGCCGCTCGTTTCCACCTCGCCATCCACCGCCACCCGGCCGTCTGCCAGCAGCCGCGCCACCTCCTTGCACGGGTGGGTCCCGCGGCGGGTGAGGAATCGGTCGAGGCGCATGCGGCGGATCCTAGGGCGCGGCGGCGTCCCGTCAACCCGGCTCGCAACGGCGTGCCCCACGGGAATGGCGATCATGAACTCCGCCAACTCGACATCTCGTTTGTTTTCCGCATCTGTTACAAACCGCGCATGGAAATCCTGGAGGAACTTCCGCTAACGAAAGCGGACCGGGCGGCGGGTGTCATCTGGCAGGGCATGGCAAAAATCGGCGACAAATGGCAGGGTGATTCGATCCGGGTGGTCAGGTCGAAGTTGATGGCAAGGAGCTGCTGCTCGCCACCGACCTGGAGATCGAGGCGGAGTTGATCGCCCTGATTTACCGCTACCGCCGGCAGATCGAACTGCTTTTCAAGTGGATGAAAAGCATCCTCGGTAACCGTCATCTGATGGCGGAATCGCCCGAAGGTTTGGCTATCCAGACCTACAGCGCGCTCATCGCGGCGCTGATGTTGCAGTTGCTCACTGGCAAACGCCCCACCAAACGAGCGATAGAACTGATCCGTTTCTATCTGATGGGCCACGCGGAGCTCGACGAAGTCGTAGCGTTGTCGGGTCTGGAAAAATCCGCCAAGTGAGATCTACGGGGGAATCGCCACCAATGCACTTCTTCAGGCTTGCCGTGCCTCGATGCCACGTTCCCACTCGAAACCACAGCGCCAAAACCGCGTGCCGTGTCCGCCTCTATGAAATTTGCGAACTTTTTCATGACTCCACCGCATCTTCAGCAGGCATCATGCCGAACACTTCAGGTCGGACCTCACTCTTGCGCGTTAGATTCATTAAGCGAATGTTGACCCAATTGAGGACCATTCACGCGTGCCGCCGGCTTGACCCATGAAGTCTCACCGCGTCACTTCCACTCGCATGAAGCGGCGGGGGGCGCCGGCGATGTTCACCGTGTCGCGGACCTCCACCATTATGAGGCCACCGCCGGCGTCGGTCTCGTTGGCGAAGCCCGTGCCGGTGAACATCGCGCCATTCACGCTGGCCGCGACCTCGACCCACGGCCCGAAGAGGTCGTTAGATCCTTTCACGCGAACCGTCACATCGGTCCGGCCCGGGTCACGCTTGAAAACTAGGGCCAAGCGGTTTCCTTCGGTATAAGTGCGGATTTGCGCTGGCGGCAGAAGCTGAGCTCCCGACGCACCTGGGGCGATGACCATAGCGTATTTCATCAGGTTGGTAATCCCATCTTGATCCGGCGCGGCCTCATCCGCGCCATTACCGCTGTTGACTGAACTGGCAAAATATCGCATCCGCCATGACTCGGATGGAGTGCCAAGTTGAGTCACGCTCAGTGCACTCGCACCACTGGAATCGACATAAAGCTGGCTGTCCGCCACTAGAATCGATTGCGGGCTGCTCACTGTGAACTGGCGCACAAACGTCAG
>JAYWDF010000555.1:0-1605 GCA_043779985.1 Akkermansiaceae bacterium
GGCCGGGTGATTTCACAGTCGCGCTTTCCGATCGTCGGCCGCAGCGATGGATGGAAGACGTCACTCGAAGACTCGGTGATGACCCGCCGCACCGAGCCGCTCTACATTCCTGCTGATGCGAAAAAGTTGAAAATCATCCTCAGTTCAGGCTCGCCTGATACCACCGGGTTCTTCGTGGTCGACTACTTCGGTTTGCAGGGTGCTGGTAATGCCAGTCCCTCGCTGCTGGAGAATGGCGTCTTTACCTACGATGCTCATACGACCTCGCCTGCCGGCACACCCGCGGGGTGGCGAAGAAACGGCGGGGATCCTGCGATCGCGCGAATGATCCTGCGCTCGGATCGTCCCGGCATCGGCCTCGTGGATGGCGATCAGTCGCAATTTGGCGACTGGACTTCGGTCCAGACTCTAGCACCTTCGGTAAGGCGGGGTAGGACCTACACGCTGACCTGGTATGAGGCCTACAACGTCATCCGAGGCAGCTCCCACCGGGCGACCTATATCAACGTCCCACCCGGGAAGTATACGTTCCGGGCCATCGGTCTAGCCGACACGGGTGAGACGGTGACAGACGATCTATCACTTGCAGTAACGATTCGCCCGCCATTCTGGGAGCGGTTCTGGTTCTGGCCAGCTGTTACGGCGGCAAGCGTTGCCTTGGTGGCGGCGCTTATTTTCATCCGTCACCGACAGCGTGCCAAGCGCGCCTTGGAGCGCTTGCGTTTTCAAAATGCTTTGGAAAAGGACCGCACCCGGATCGCCCGGGACATGCACGATGACCTCGGATCGCGCGTGACATTCATCAACATGAGTGCGGCTCTGGCTCAGCGGGACATCGAAAAAGCGCCTGACAATGCTCGACGGCATCTCTTGAAAATGACCGGTGCCGCGCGCGACCTCATCGTCGCCATGGATGATCTCGTGTGGGCGGTGGATCCCACCCACGACACCTTGGACCACCTCGGTTCTCACCTGGCCCGGATGGCGGAGGAGCTGTTCCGTGATACGCCGATCCGCGTGCGCCTGGATATTCCGCTGTTGTTGCCGGCCTTGCCGCTTGGCTCGGAATTCCGCCACCACATCGCGCTCGCGGTGAAGGAGTCCTTTCATAATGTCCTCTGTCACGCCGGACCCTGCGAAGTGTTTTTCGCGTTGGCTTTCAATGGCGATGAAATCCGCATCACCATCCGCGACACCGGTGTGGGCTTTGATCCCGCGACCGATGAACGCGGTCATGGCTTGGATAACCTGGCAAGCCGCTTTCACGAAATCGGCGGAACCTGTAAGATTACCTCGTCACTAGGAGCGGGGACCTGCATTGTCTTGAGCAGTCGGGTTGATCAAGCGCACCATCCAAAACTCTAGATGTCCACCAAACCTCACACCATCGCCATCGTCGAAGATGATGGCTCACTTTGCGAAATTCTGACGGAGATTGTTTCCGTTTCGGCATGGTGTCTGGTGAATACCTATTCCAATGCGGAGAGCGCCTTGGAAGGATTTGCGAAGTCTTGCCCGGAGGTGGTGCTGATGGATATCCAATTGCCGGGAATGTCGGGGATCGAATGTGTGGCCAAGCTCAAGGCCCTGCACCCGGAGGTGATG
>JAYWDF010000556.1:0-4986 GCA_043779985.1 Akkermansiaceae bacterium
AATCAAGGGCGCCGCGCATTATTCAAAGGCCGAGAATCTGCAGTCGGTGCTCCCGGAGTATGGGTGGTGTAGCTGGGTAATGTCGCACCAGAAATGATCACTCCATTTTTCCGCCACTGCCAGCGGATGGGCTGGGCGCCAGTGGCAGCGACGCTCATGCAAGTGTCGGTCCCACTCGGGAGGATGTGATCGACAGGTGGACCGATGATGCTCGGTGGATTGCCCAGACTGCCACAGATAGAAACTATTTTCCCGAACGGATTCCGCACGAGGCAATAGTAGGTGGCCCCGAGATCGCTATTTTTCGCCGTAAATGTGAGTGTGGAGTTGGTGGCCCCTGCGATGTCAGCCCGGTTGCGCCGCCATTGATAGCGCAAGGCGGTGCCGCTGGCTTGGACGGTGAATGTCGCGGAGCTGCCGGGGATGTGCGCTTGATGTTGCGGCTGTGAAAGGATCAACGGTGCCGCACCGCCACTGGCTGCTAGGACGTGAACGATCACGCTGGCTCCAGCGCGGAGAGCATTCACCGTGTCGGTGGCTTGAAGGTTCAGCACATAATGGCCCGGCGTATCGAACCAGACTCGCGGGGAAAGCGCATTTGCATCTTCGAAAGTAACCGCCGCCGGTCCACGCCCGGCCCACTGATAGGTCACAGCATGATTATTCATCGGGGTGACCGCCGCACTGAGCGTGACGGACCCTAGTCCACTCGCCGCACTCAAGGTGGTGGCAGGTGCGCCGCTAGCAGAAGTGCCTCCTGCGATGGTCACGACAGGTGGCGCGCCTTGGCTGACATCAGGCGTCCACTGATAGATTCCGTCACCGCCATTTCCACCACTGCCCACATAGAGGTGAGTGCCATCGGTGAAAATACCGTCACGCGAGAGGGGTTGCCAGCTCGGGAGAGAAGGAGTGATCACGGTCCAACTGCTCCCGTCCCATTTAAAAACATCTGCGATGTGTCCACCTGGTGTCACCGTCCCGGCGGGTAGCCAGTAAACGGACATAAACGTATCTCCCGACGGGAGAGTAATAAACTTCGAGGCATATCCCGGATGCAAATCCATGGTCATGGGCAATCCCTGCTGTGCCTCGACGACATGCCCGGCAGCAGTCCAGATATAAAAATTATGCAGGATGCCTTCCGCATAATTTCGATCAGTTAAAAACATCACCTCGCCATCCTTGGTGGGTCCAGCCCCATAGAGCTGGACTAGCTTATGACATGCCGGATTCCGATACATCGGGTAGCCTTGGGAATCTCGCTGCGGTTGATACATCAGCGGATCGAACCACTCCCAAGTTTGTCCATTATCCAGCGAATGGACATAACTTCCCGCCTCGCCACCGATGAACATTTCCCCCCATGGCATCCGTGAAAATCCGAACTGCCAGTCAAATGTGCTGGTATTGAGATTCGGGGTGTTAGCGATGCCAGTAGAGCCGATCCAAGCGGGCTTGCCATTTGCCCCGTAGTTCGGTGAATACGGCGGTGGCGCGTAGATGAATGACCGTAAATCTGAGCGGACGGACCAAACTTTACCATCAGTGCTTCCCACGACGTTGTCCCTTCCGCAAAGCAGAAGGTCGCCATTGTCATCGGTCACAAACTCCCTGGGTGTATTATTCCAACCCTCTATTTCGTTAGAAGGAAAGGATGCTGGCATCCATGTCAGGGCAGCGGTGTCATAGTAAAAAACATAGGGTGATTTATCACGTGGGTTACTGACGTGTGAACTAAAACTACTCGCGAGTAGCAAGGGTTCACCGAAGCGATTGAAGCCGATGCCAGCGTGTTGCATGTCATGAAACGCATTGTCTAGTCCTGTGTTTGGAAAACTTTCGAATACGCCATTCAGAAATGGAGAGGTGCCGAGTTGTATGGAAGTGTCCGGAGAATTCGGGTATCCGGGGATTTTCGTGGAGGCCATCCACACCGTTGTTTGGTCCGGGCTGAGGGCCACGGCAGCCGCGCCACCTACGTTCGATCCCGCATACTGGGTCCACTCACCAGGAGCCGCGCCCACGGTGAGTGGCAGCATGGCCAAGCAAGCATAAAAGACGCATCTATTCATGAATTCATGCCCGATGTTATCGGCCAGAACCGAAAAGCCAATAGAACTAAAGAGTTATTTCAAAATGACCATCTTCTGATTGAATCGAGCAGGTGAAACGGGCACTGGCTCAGAATTTGCGAGGGCCCTTGCGGGTTGCTCTGCTGGTCTTCCTTGTGGTGCTCACCCCTCTGATATGGCTTTTTGTCAAATTGCGAGATGAAGCCGCCACCCGCGACATGGCGCGGCTCGATGAGCTGAGGGCAGCCACGCGCAAATTGCTCACCAATGATAGCACCAAGCACCAACAGCTCATGCAGACTTGGCGAAAGCGTGTCACCAGTAGTGGCATACCCCAGGATGCGGCGGCGTGGGAGCTGCTCTTCGATGGACCAGAAAGCCTGCGGCTAGGCCGCTTCCGCTCAGTGGGCATGGCTCAGTGGGAAGAGGGAGGACGCCTGATCGTGCGCTTCGGGAAAGGCCAGGACACCGATGAGCCAATCTCTAACGACACAGACCTCTCGCGGTGGCCCAAGATTCTAGCCGCACTGGAAGCTGAAAAATCGGTGATGCGTGGGATGGTTGTCGGTGCAGGGAGCATTGAGATTTCACCCATGAGGAAGCGAACGATCGCCCTCACGAGCCTACAACCCGATGACAAAGAGGGAGCTGTTGTGTTCACAACGACCGTGACCGAGGACTTCCTAACGCCCACGCTCACCGTCTGGAATAGGACTGGAACTCAAGGCGGCGTGGGCGATGAGCATGTGCAGAAAGACCAACTGCCCGGCGTAAGCGAAGGAATGGTAACGATCAAATCCGTGGAACCAAGCGGCCCGGTTCACCCGGAATTCCAATGGAGTAGTGTCTTCGGTGACTTGAACCTCAACTTCCAGCCAGGGCCTAAATTTGCGAGAGATTCTCTCTCTGATGAGCCATGGATCGTTTTAATCGGTGGCACTAGCATCGCGCTCCTCTTGGCCACGCTGGCTTGGATGCAGGCGAGGCAGCACCGGACTCTCCAACACCAAGTGCGGACGAAAACAGCGGATCTGCTAGAAGCTAACGCCGCGCTGAATTGCTACAAGGCTATTATCGAGACGACTAGCGATCTGGTAGGACTGTGTGAAATGGATGGCACTCCTATATTTATGAACCGTGCGGGGCGACATTTGTTAGGAATCGGCTCAGAAGAATCTCTCGCTGCGTTTCCTTTTGAGCGGATTCTTGCGCCTGAGAATCTGGAACTTTTCGCCCAGAAGGGCATTCCCCACGCCATGGAGCACGGTTCCTGGAGCGCGGAGATTCAAATGATTCATGGAGATGGACATGAGATCCCTGTCTCCTTCGAGGGCGTGGTGATCCGTGCCGCCACCGGTGATGAGACCAATCTCGGCTGCATCGCCCGGGATATCACCGCCAGCCGTCAGCTCGATGTACAGTTGCGGGCGTCCCTCGATCAGGAGAGAGAACTCGTGGCCCTGAAATCGCAATTTGTAAACACAGTCTCTCATGAGTTTCGCACTCCGTTAGGGGTGATCCTTTCCTCCGCAGACATCCTCAGATGCTACTTGGATCGGCTGACGGATGAGACCCGCCACCTACACCTCACGGACATTTCAGAATCCTGCAAGCAGATGTCCAGGATGCTGGAACAGGTTCTCGACCTTGGTGGCATCGAGATGACGGGGGTTTCCTGCCGCTACGATCCCATCGATCTAGCTGGTCTTCTTTCCCGCATCATAGATGAGAGCCGTTCCGCCACCCAAGGCGGAGAAGTGGTTTTAAAGGTGGGCCCAGATCTCGTCGGCGCGACCGGGGATGAAGCACTGCTCCGCCACATTTTCCTCAACCTCATTTCTAACTCCCTTAAATATTCTTCACCCGATGCGGAGGCAGATTTCGAGGTAGAGCGGAAGGGCGGCAACGCATTATTCACCTTGAGAGATCGAGGCATCGGCATCCCGCAGGCAGATGTGCCACGCTTGTTCGAGTCGTTCTTGCGTGGTTCTAACGTCAGTAACACGCCCGGGACCGGTCTAGGCCTGGCCATTGTCAAACGCAGCACCACACTCCACGGTGGCATCATCTCTATCGAGAGCGAGTTGGGCAGGGGCACCCTCGTGACCGTTTGCTTGCCGCTTTTCTCACTATCCTTATGAAGCAGATTCTTGTCATCGAAGACCACGCGTTGATGCGCCGGAACATCGTCACGATCCTGACGATGGAAGGCTACGCCACTCTATCAGCATCCAACGGCCGTGAGGGGCTCTTACTTGCAAGGACCGAGATGCCGGACTTGATTCTCTGCGACGTATTGATGCCAGAAATGGACGGCCACGAAGTGCTTCAGGCATTGAGGGAAGATCCTAAAACTGCTGCAGTCCCGTTTGTCTTTCTCACCGCCAAAAGTGGAAAATCCGACCTCCGCACCGGCATGAATCTCGGAGCGGACGATTACCTGACCAAGCCGGTGAGTCGAAACGGACTCATCGCCGCGCTGGATGCTAGATTCGCGCGGAAAAGCCAGCAACGCTTGGATTTCGATACGCTTCTGGATGATTCTTCCCCCCTCCATGCTCTCGGCGTGAGCGTGCGTGAGGCGGAAGTTTTGTTATGGATCGTCCATGGCAAGACCAACGGCGATATCGCAAAGTTGTTGGACGTGAGTGTGCAAACTGTAAAGAAGCACGTGAGTGCGATTCTCATAGCGCTCTGTGTAGAGAACCGAGCAAGCGCAGCGGTCAGGGCGCTGGAGACATTAGCTAGAGCGCGGTAAGTCTGATCTCGGCGATTTCCAGATCAATTTTTCGACTCAGAATCAACCACCGCCTCGATCCCGAAGCCCGCAACGCCCGCCACACCCATATCTCTGAAGACGGCCTCACGATCCACCAAACCCTCATCGACCCGGACGACCTCAACGACTGGT
>JAYWDF010000557.1:0-4985 GCA_043779985.1 Akkermansiaceae bacterium
CCATCGCCCGCGCCGGCCGCCTCTCCCGCTACCCCGCGGTCAACTGGTGGGACTATGGGAATTTCTACGAAGACTCCCTCCAATCTCCCGGCTACGCTCCGAGCGTCTTCAATTTCTATCGCCCGGATTACCGCTCCCCCGGACTACTCACCGACTACCAATTGGCGGCACCGGCCTTTCAGATCACCAACAGCTACTCCAGTGTCTCCTTCGTGAACCGACTCTGGCGGCACACGGTATCCGGTCTGAGCCTTTACGATAACTATTCATTTTCGCCGGACTACCGGGATCTGCTGGAGGTCGCTAACAATCCATCCCTACTCGCAGACCGGGCAAATCTCCTCTTCTGTGGCGGCATGATGAGCGCCACCACCCGGGCGACTCTTCTCAACGCACTCAGCCAGACGAGCGCCGCAGAACTGCTCATGCGCGTGCAACTCACCGTCTTCATCGCCGCAGCCTGCCCGGAGGGTGCCGTGCAACGCTAAGCCAGACCCCGCCATGTCACAAAATTCCATTTCCCGACGAAAATTCCTCCGCCAGTTCAATTGCGCGGCCGTCAGCTCGTCCGCGATTCTCAACACCCTGCTCAACCTCAAGCTGGCGAACAACGCCGCCGCTGACGAACTCGGCAGCGGCACCGACAGCAAAGCGATGGTCTGCATTTTCCTCAGCGGCGGCATGGACTCGTTCCAAATGTTAGTTCCGTGGGAACAATCGCGCTACAACAACTACTCGACCACCCGTGGCGCATTCGGAACCGAGGGCGGATTGGCCCTCAACCGCGACTCCCTGCTCCGGCTCACCGGCACCGCGGCGGATTTCGGCCTCCACCCGTCCATGGTCGGGATGCACCAAATGGCCACCGGCACAGGCCCGTTCGCGGGGAAAAAGCGCCTCGCAGCGATCACCAATGTCGGCACCCTTGTCCAGCCCATCACCAAGACCCAGTACCAAGCATGGGAGAACGGGCAAAACTCCGCCCTGCCCATCCCACGCGCCCTGTTTTCGCACAGCGACCAAGTCGAGCAATGGCAAACCGCAGTCCCCCAAGGGATGCTGGAACTCTCCGGATGGGCCGGGCGCGCCGCAGACATCATCAATTCCAGCTATAACACCGGCGCCACCTCCATGAGTATCTCGCTGGCGGGAAACAACGTGTTTCAAGTCGGGAACACCACCACGCAGTTCGTCATCACTCCCAGCGGCTCACTCAGTTTCGACAATTACAGTATTCCACACCAACTCAAGAACCAGGCGCTCCGCAGCACCTTGGAGCAAAACTATTCAAACCTCCTCTCCCAGAGCTTTTCCAATCTCACCAAGGATGCCGACGGAGCCCAGCTTCTCTTTCAACAACAGTTCGACTCCTCCGCTGCCGACCTCGGCGCCGCAAACGCGCTGTTCCCAGCAAACAACTACCTCGCCACCACTCTCAACGCCGTACTGCGGTCCATCAAGATCCGCTCGGCGCTCGGGCTCCGTCGCCAGACATTCTTCATCAACTGGGGCGGCTGGGACATGCACGGCGATCTGCTAGGACCACAGGCGGATCAACTTCTGGTGGTGGATGCCGCCCTCAGCGCCTTCCAACAGGGCTTGGAACTCCTCGGACTCGGGAACGACGTAGTCACCTTCACCGCTTCGGATTTCGGCCGCACCCTCCGTTCCAACGGTCGCGGCACCGATCACGCCTGGGGCGGCAATGCCTTTGTCATGGGCGCCCCCGTCGACGGCGGAAAAATCTTCGGCACCTTCCCCGATCTTGGACTCGATGGACCGGACGACGTCGGCTACGGCGGCCGTCTCCTGCCTAGCACCTCGGCCGACCTCTACTTTGCGGAGATGTTGCGCTGGTTCGGCGTGCCTGCCACGCAGATGGCGACCGTGCAGCCGAATATCGCCAACTTCTGGAATCCACTCTCAGGGACTGCTCCGCTGGGCTTCATCAAACCGTGATGAGACGGCTCTTGAAAAACCCCGTCGTGTGGGTCGCCATCCTCGCGTCCCTGTCATTTCTTGGATGGAAACTGACGCGTCCACAGACTCCCGCACCACCGCCGCAAACGCCCCTACAGGAAACCACTCCCGCGGGTATCGTCGTCACCGAATCCAGCTCCCCCGCTCCTCCAGCCATACTCACCGCCCGCGACGGGCCTGGCGACCGCTTGCTCGTCGGTTATGGCGATCCGGCACAGCCGCCACAGAACGATGTCGTGATGATCGCGCGAATGATCGCGAATTTCCTCATCCTCGACAAGCAAGCCACCGACCGTCCGCTATCCGCCAACGAGGAATGGAGCGCCACGCTGCGCGGCAAACGCCCGGGATCCGGCCCTTGGATCTCGGACGGTCCGCCTGTGTTCGATTCCCAACACCGTCTCATCGACCGCTGGGGCACGCCTTTGCACTTCCACGCCCTAGGCGGAAAACAATGGGAAATCCGCTCTGCCGGCCCCGACCGAAAACTTTGGACCACGGACGATCTGCTAGTTAAGACCGCTGGCTAGCGAGATCAAGACGGAGGGAACGTTGCCGATCAGTTCAAAATCTCATCCGGCAATTCGTTCACATCGCCGGCCTCGCGTGGCCAGTGCGTGGACAAGGTGTCGCCCAAGCGCCGCAGCCCTTCGCGCAGGGCATCGAGCGGGTCGGCATCATGCATTTGTCGAACCACCGCAGCGACCGCTTCTTTCCAATAGCCGGCGGGGACCACGGCGTGGAGCCCGCTGTCTCCGAGAATCACCACTTTCTTCATCCGTGGCATCATGACGATCAGCGCGCCGTTGCGATGGCGCGTGTTACACATGCCGATTTCTTCAAATTTCCTCCAGGCGTAGCGTTCCGGTCGGAGGATGAATTTGTAGCTCACACAGACCCGGATCTCCGCGCTGGTCCGGGCTTCCTGCTCGCGGATCGCATCGACCAGTGAGGCCTCCTCTTCAGGTGTTAGTAACGACTTCATAGCATTGCTTGATTTCACCAGCTGCCACTCGCCCCCCCACCGCCGCTGCTGCCGCCGCCACCGGAAAATCCACCGCCGGAGCTTCCTCCGCCGCCGCTCCACCCACCACCGGAAGATCCGCCACCCGAGCTGCGTGATGCGCCGAGAATGCTGAAAATGATGTCGGCCGCCGTGAAGGATCCCGACAAGATCCCCCGGAACAGGATGAAACCAAAAAATAGAAGGATGACAATAAACGGCATCCAACTGGGAGCATCACCTTGTGGTGAGCCGTCGAGACGGGTGTTCCCGGTGCCAGTGTATTCTCCTTTGGCGGCAGCGATCATCGCATCGACACCGGCATTGATCGCGCCCTCGCGGTTGCCCTGGCGCAGCTGCGGTGCGACAAGATCCTGAATGATCTGCTTGCAACGCGCATCCGGCAGCACGCCCTCCATCCCATAGCCGGTGTGGATCCGCATCTTGCGGTCGTCGGCGAAGATCAGGAATATCGCCCCGTTATCCTTGTCCGCTGAGCCCGGCTTCCAGGAATCATACAACCGCTGACTGAAGTCGAACAACTCCTCGCCCTCGGGAATCCTCTGGAAAATTCCCACGACGAATTGTGACGAAGTTTCCCGCTCGAAGGTCTTGAGCTTCTCATCGAGCACGTGGAATCCGCCGGGGCTCAACCAGTGGGCCTCATCGCGGATGTAATGCGGCGTGGGACTTGGCGGCAACGGTGCCGCAGCATCCACCGCGGTGCATGCACAGAACCATACTAACAACCACGCGAGGCACCCGAACCGATGACGCACGCCGATCATTGGTCGTTTGCTGGAGCGGGCTTGCCTCCGAAGTCAAACTTCACCTCGGGGGCCTTCTCCGCGCCGGCGTCGGATTGGAAATAAGGCTTCGGCTGGAAGCCGAACATACCGGCGAACAAGACAGCCGGAAAGGTGCGGACGCCGGTATTGTATTCCTTGGCTGCTTCGTTGAAGCGGCCTCGCTCGACGGCGATGCGGTTCTCGGTGCCTTCGAGCTGCGCCTGTAAATCACGGAATCCCGCGCTGGCCTTCAGGTCCGGATAGTTTTCCGCCACCACCAGCAGCCGGCTCAAGGCGCTGCTGAACTGACTCTGCGCTTCTTGAAACTTCTGCAGCGTCGCGGCATCGGTAGGCGCCTTGCTCGGGTCGATGGTCACCCGCCCGACCGAGGCCCGCGCATTGACCACGCTTTCCAAGGTGGATTTTTCGAAATTGGCCGAGCCTTCCACGGTTTTCACCAGATTGGGCACGAGGTCCGCACGGCGTTGGTACTGATTGAGCACCTGGGCCCATGCGGCATCCACGCCCTGCTGTTTCCCGACGAGGCCGTTATAACTTCCCACGACCGAGAGTCCGAGCACGACAACCAAGGCAACGATGGCAATAAGAACGATTCCGAATATCTTCATGGCTGGCATTATTAGACGACCACCCGGGCGGAGTCGATTACAAATGCGCACGCTTCCCGCTCCACTCGGGCGCATCTACCTGCGGGGCTGCCAGCGGCCCAAGGCCTCCTCGAGCTCTTTGGCAAACACCGGCTTGGCCACGTAGTCATCCATTCCCGCGTCGAGACATTTTTGACGATCCCCTTCCATGACATGGGCGGTCATGGCAATGACGTGGATGGGACGCGTGTAATCCGCGCGGATTCGCTGGGTGGCCTGATAGCCGTCGAGCTCCGGCATCTGGCAATCCATCAGGATGATGTCGTAAGGAATCAGCTTGAGTGCCTCGAGCACCTCGCAGCCGTTGGCGACGGTGTCGGCGTGGTAGCCGAGCTTCGCGAGCAAGCGAAGTGCCACTTTCTGGTTAATCACGTTGTCTTCAGCCAGGAGAATCCGGGCCGCGTGTCGCGCCCCCCCGGTCATCAGCGGCGCCTGCCGGATCCCTTGCCTAATAGACACGGGAGCAGATCGATTCCCCTGTGATGTGGAAACTCGGCTCATGACCAGCGCGATGGAGTCATGAAGCTTGGATTGCTTCACCGGTTT
>JAYWDF010000558.1:0-13544 GCA_043779985.1 Akkermansiaceae bacterium
CCCTGCTTGAGTTTGCCGGTGACTTCAAAAGTGAACGGCGTGAAACCGCCGACGTGGACGCCGAGTTTCCTCCCGTTGAGATAGACATCCGCTCGGTAATTCACCGCTCCGAAGCGCAGGTAGGACCGCTTCGAATCGGTCGACGTGGTAAAATCAAAGGTCTGCCGATACCAGACGCTGCCCTCGTAATAAAGCAGCTCCGGCCGCTGGGTGTTCCAGTCGCCGGGCACCTTGAGCGTGGGGGATGCATCGAAGTCGTACTCGATCCGCTCGCTAGAATCCGTGGGTTTGACGTCGAGGAAGAAGGCTTCGGACCGCGATGGATTTGAACTCAAGTCCCTCTGGTCCAGACGGTAGTCATAGAATCCGGTTTCATAGGGATCGATGATGCTCTTCCATTCGCCATTCAGCGCGAGTCCTTGATGGAGTAATAGGTCGGGGATGTTATCAGCGCGAAGCTGCCCTAGAGTGAGGGCCGCGATGCAATGGCAGCCAATGGCTTGAAGGAGTGAGATCATTCGTGAGTTCTTGGGTTTCGGCGGGTTTGGGGTTTCGAATTCCATGTTGGTTAGGTTCGTGATGGGTCAGGAGGAAGTGAATGGGTGACGCGTCTACGGTTGAAATCACGAGGCTTTTGTCCGGCAGAATGACGCGCGGGGTGTAAGGAACCCATGCGCCGATGGCATGCCGGAAATTGCTGCTGGGGTGGATCAGGTTGCTGCATTGGTTGCAGAGTGTCGGCGAAAAGTGGCGGCAAGGACCCGATGCACGGCACACGCAAAAAAAGGATTTATAGGATAATCGGTCACACGGAGTGGCTGGACGGCGTCGGCTTCCGTCGGCAGATTGTTTGGGTTTATGGTTGAGGACCTCGTTGTAGCGCTCTTGGATGGAAAACGTAATAGGGAAGCATTATGAATGATTGGGAGGGTTCGTCTATTGGCCGATCGGCCGATACAAAAGGATTATTATCAATCCTTGCCATGAGCCGGATTTCGCCGCTTTTGGGTTTGCTACCGGTGGCAGTTCAACGAAGGTATTTCAAAGCAAAGATTTCTTAATGGTTCATCCTTCAACACGATTCCGGTCATTACTCGACTGGCAGACCCGGAATCTAGCCCGGCTCGGTTGCAGCGTGCTGGCCGGGTCGATAGGACAAATCGGAGGTCTGGCGCTTGCTGCCGAACCGCTGACGCGCGTCGCAGATATTCGCCAGTTGTCCCGAGAGCAAGCAGGTATGCCAACGGCGGTGCATGTGCGCGGGGTGGTGACGTGGCGGAATAAGTTGCAATCCCTAACTGTGCAAGATGGTTCCGCTGGGATCTGGGTCAGTCTGGAAGATGCGCATTTGCGCGGAATCTGGCGTGGAAATGATGACGTTATTCGCAAAGTCCGGGAAGGCATGGAGGTGGAAATCGAGGGTCAGAGCGACCCGGGTGGCTACGCCCCGTTGATTCTTCCTGCGACACTGCGGATTCTTGGCCCCGGCGAGCTTCCGGAGCCCCTGCCGATGAATCCTGCGCGTTTTTTCAGCGGCACGGATGACTGTCAGCGCGTTGAAGTGAGGGGGGTGGTGCAGGGCTTTTTGCCCTCGGAGTATGGGGTGACCTTGATTATGGATGCCAATCCGGGACATTTCAGCGCACAGTTATCGCGTGCAGTCGCTCGTGATCCGGCCGCCCTAGTCGATGCCGAAGTGAAATTATGCGGCGTCGGGGCCACGGTCTTCAACACGCGTGGCGAGGTGACTGGAACCCGAGTGATGACGAGCATCCAAAGGGATTTAGTGGTGGAAAAGCCCCCTCCGGCGCCTGATGCGGTGCCCATGGTCACATTGGATCGCCTTCTGCCGTTCCGTGCCGAGCCGATCGGGCCTCACCGGGTGAGGGTGGAGGGGACGGTGACTTATTGCTTTCCCGGTAAATTTTTCTATCTGCAAGAAGGCGTCAGTGCGGTGCGGGTGGAAACGACCTCGCCGATCTTGCTTTATCCTGGCGACCGGGTCGAGGCAGCCGGGTTTGTGGAGATGTCCCGTCTCATCGGCACGCTTTCAGACGCCACGGTGCGAAAAACGGGAGTCGCCGCTTTGCCGGAGCCGGTGGTGATCAGCCCGGAGGAAATTTTTGTAATTAACGATGTGGCGGTGAAGGCCGGTCAGGTGGCGCTGCCGCATGATTATGATGGTCATTTGATCCGTTGTCGCGCCCGCTTGCTGGCCTTGCAATCCGAGTCGGATGGAGATGTCTACCGCGCCCTCGTGCTGGAGCGGGCCAATACGTTGGGCAAAGGCACGCTTATTTTTCGAGCCCTCTTTGACGATGCCAAGATGAAATCCCTGGAAACGCTGCGGCCCGGCAGCGAGCTGGAAATCACCGGCCTCGTTCAGCTTGATTACGCGCCGAAAGATCTCACCTCCCGCATTTCCAGGACCGTCCCAGTTCGTCTCGAGCTGATTCTGCGCAGTGCTGCAGACGTGGTGGTTCTCAGCCAGCCCTCGTGGTGGACCGCCGGGCATCTCACGGCGGTGCTTGCCGCAGTGCTCTTGGCCTTGGGCGCGGTCATGGTCTGGAGCCTCCAGTTGAAACGGCAGGTCCGACGCAAGACCAAGTTGTTAGCGCGAGAAATGCATGCCCGGCGGGATGCCTCCATCGAGTTCCAGGCCACCCTTCGCGAGCGCACCCGCCTTGCAACGAATCTTCACGACACTCTGCTCCAGACTATCAGCGGTCTCGGATTTCAGATCGAGGCCTGTGAAGCAGAGGTGATCGCGCCTCGAGGCGAAGACCCGCCGCCTGGGCATTTGAAGGTGGCCAGACGGATGGTGGATCATGCGGCGGCGGAACTACGCAACTCGGTCTGGGCGCTGCGTTCCCTGCCGCTCAATGGCGTCGAACTGCCCGAGGCACTTGGCGCCATCGCCCGCAGGCTCGGGGCCGGCCATCCGACTACGATCGAGGTCCGTTCGGATGGCGACCTGTCACGCGTGCCGGATTTCATCGCTGGGAATTTACTGCTCTTCGTCCAGGAGGCTTTGCACAATTCACTCAAACACGGCCATCCAGGTTCCGTGATGGTGGAGATTGCGGCGCAGGAGAGCCCCGACAGGATCTCCCTAACGGTGCGGGATGACGGCTCGGGCTTTACCCCGGGCGCGCAGGCTGGTGTGGTGCAAGGCCACTTCGGCCTGCAGGGGATGCGCGAGCGGATCGAGCGCCTCGACGGCACCTTGAAGATTCAAAGCGCACCGAGGAAAGGCACGACCCTTCACGCCGAGGTGCCGCTGCGCAATTATGACGATGAAATAGCCGAGCCGCCAGTTGCCGGCATGCAGACCCCCGCGTAAGGCTTCTCCCACTCCCATTATCCCAAGATGCCCTCTCCCGAACCGATCCGCCTGATGTTAGTTGATGACCACGCAATCCTGCGCGCAGGCTTGGTGAACCTCCTCAATGGCGAGCCTGGCTTGCAAGTCATTGCGGTGGCGGACGACGGTGAATCCGCCCTCAAACTATGGCGTGAACACCGCCCTGACATCATGCTGCTCGACATCAGCATGGGCGGCATGGATGGCATCGAAACGGTAAAGCGCCTTCGCTCGGAGTATCCCGAGGCACGGGTGATTATGCTCACCTCCTCCGAGGCGGAGGAAGACGTTCGTCACGCACTCGAGGCCGGAGCTTCCGGCTATGTGACCAAGAACGTGCGCCGCGCAGAACTCTTTGAGGCCATCCGCGAATGCCACTCCGGTGGCAGACCCATCGGCGAGCACGTCGCGCGCCTGCTTGCTGCCGGCAGTGAGCATGGAGTCATTTCTCGCCGCGAAATGGAGGTGCTCGGCTTGGTGCGGCAGGGATTTACCAACGCCGAAGTCGGCCGCCTGCTCGGCATTTCCGAGCGCACCGCCAAGGCCCATGTCGCGGCATTGCTCGTCAAACTCCAGGCCTCAGACCGCGCCGAAGCCGTCGCCCGCGGCTTCGAGAGGGGCTTGCTCAAGCCATGAGCGTCGGGAATGGCTGATCGGCCAATAGGCGACCCTCGGGATTTGGCTTAGTGTCTAGGGACGTGGTTTGAAATTTCGTTTGCCCCGCCTAGACAAGAGTCCATTCCCCACCGTTCACGGATGCCCAAACCCAACATTAAGAAATCGAAGTGTGGCAATGACTTTCGTCAGAAATATCTGTCGGGTAAAGTCGGCAATCCCATCGCCCGGTTGTGTCGAGCCTTGAGGGATTTCTCCGACAAGGGCCTTTGGGTCGTGCTTGGTTTGTTCCTCGCTGGAGTTCTGCGGGCTGAGTCATTGCGCGAGGCTGCCGCTTTGTTTCCCGGGCTGCACGTGGGTGCCGCGATCAAATCCAGCACGTTGACCGGCGGCACCGCGGCCTATGCGAACACCGTCCGTTATGAACTCAATGCCGCCTCCCCGGAAAACGACACCAAGTGGGCCACCCTCCGGCCAACGCAAGCGACATTCGCTTGGACCAATGCGGACGCCATCGCCACATTCAACCGTGCCGCCGGCCAGCAAATGCGCGGGCATACCTTTCAGTGGTATAAATCCTCATCGCTCCCCACCTGGCTGACGGGCGGCGGGTTCACTGCCACCCAGTTGCAGGCGATCCAGTATGATCACATCAATCAGGTGGGCGCGCATTACCGGGGCGACTGCTTCGTCTGGGATGTGGTCAACGAAGCGTTCAATGACAATGGAACCCTGCGCACCAATAACATTTGGTATGACGCACCCGGCATCGGGTATGCGGGACTTGGCACTCGCTACATCGAGGAGACATTCATCCGCGCAGCGGCTGCGGATCCCAATGCCCTCCTTTTCTACAATGACTATGGTGCTGAGGCGGACAACTCAAAGTCCGATGCGATTTATGCAATGGCCCAGGATTTCCTGAACCGCGGTGTGCCGCTGCACGGGATCGGATATCAGATGCACATCTCAGACATCGACTATAACAGCCTGCGCTCAAATTTCAAACGATTCAACGATCTCGGGCTGGACTTGCACATCACCGAAATGGATGTGAGGGTCCCGGTGGATGCCAACGGCGATGCCACACCGGCCAGCCTTGAATCACAGGCGGAAATCTACTGGAACGTGCTCGGCGTTGCTCTCGGCCAGCCGCGGTTCATGGGGTTTCAAACCTGGGGCCTCTATGATGGAGATTCTTGGATTCCGACGTTCTATCCCGGCTATGGCGCGGCGTTGTTGTTCAACAAGTATTACCAGCGCAAGCCCGCTTACTGGGCGGTCTGGAATGCGATGGCCAACCAAGCGGAAAAATTTCCGGTGCTCGATGTTTCCGTCGGTGACTCGACCAATGTTTTTAGCCAGGAAGCCCTCAGCGCGGGTGCTGGCCGGCAGCTTGTAGCGGATGCTGCAGGCGATTTCATGAAACTCTCCCTCGCAGTTCCGAAAGCGGGAGAGTGGAATATGCGTCTGGGGTACCGCATAAGCGGTCAGTCGGGGCAATTCCAACTTGCCGTCGCGCCGGAGGGCAGCAACACCTTCACCAACGTCGGCGGTGTGGTGGATGCCTACGGAGGAGGGGTCGGCGCGGATATGACCGATCTCGGGAGCTATGTATTTCCGACTGCGGGAAACTGGCAGGTGCGCTTCACCGTTATGGGTAAGAATGCCAATGCCACGAGCTATAACCTGACCATCGACTACCTCCGGATCACGCCAGTTGTCAGCGCGACCAACACGTCGCCCACCATCACCAACGTCACCGACAAGACCACCAATCAAAACGTCACGGCTGGGCCGTTCTCCTTCACCATCGGTGATTCGCAAACGGCGGCGTCGGTGCTAACGGTGCAGGCGGTTTCTCTTAACAGTGTTCTGCTGCCTGCCGCCAATATCGCACTCGGCGGTAGCGGGACCAGTCGCACCGTGACTATGACCCCTGCCGCCAATAAGTTTGGATCTGCCGCCGTCCTGCTGCTCGTGAGCGATGGCGTCAATACGACGCCGGAAACCTTCATTCTCAATGTCACCGAGGTCGACAATAATCCGAACTGGACGCGAACCACACCCGGCACGCAATCGTGGAGCATTGCCACGAATTGGGTGCCTGTGAGTGTTCCAGTTAGTGGGAGTGAAAGCCAGATTCGGATTCTCGACGGGATCACCCTCAGCAGCGGCACCGTGACGGTGAACAACAATCTGGCTGGAACATTCACCCTCAGCGCCCTGACGCTCGGCGGCACCGGGGCCAGTGGCACGGCAAGTGTTGCCGCGCTCACCGGATCGCCCCTCAGCCTCGCAATCCAGCCCAGCACCAGTGCACCACCCGAGATCAAGCTCAAAGCTAGCAAATCATCGGTTGCAAACAGCTCGTTGGCCTATTCCGTCGCCCAGAACATCACCCTCGCCAATACCACCACGGTAACCGGCAACGGCAATGCCGATTTTGCCTTCAGTGGTATTCTCAGTGGTGGGGGAGGCCTGACAATGAGCAGCAGCGGCCTCTTGAAGCTGACCGGTAATAACAGTTATATCGGTGTGACGACCGTTACGGCCGGCACTTTGCAAATTGGCAACAACACAGCCACCGGCAGTCTTGGTTCCGGCTCCGTGATCAACGGTGCCACACTTCGCTTCCATCGGAGTGACACGGGATACGTCATCGCAAATCCCATCGCCGGCCCGGGTCAGTTGGAATTCGGATCTTCCTCCGGCCCAGCCGACGCCATCGCCGAACTCACCGGCGCGAATACGTTCACTGGTGGCGTGATGGTCAATAGCGGCGGCCTCCGTATCCGCAGCAGCGGTGGCCTGGGAAGCGGGGCCAAGCAAATCTATCTCACTGGCATCAACAATTACAAATCCCGTTTGATCCTCAATGGCAGCACTGGCGACATCAGTCTGCCCGCATCGATTTCGTTCAAGACCAGCAATAATGACGCCACTCAGAGCGCGATCCTTAACGAGGCTGGAAATAACAGCATCGCCGGCGACTTCACCCTCACCAGCGGTGGCGGCATCACCACGGTGAATGTGCAGGCGGGCAGTCTCACTCTCAGCGGCACTTTCAAACCCGACACCACCACTCGTTCGCTAGATCTGACGGGCGCGGGCAACGGATTTTTCAGCGGCGCGCTGCAAAACAATATCGACTTTGTCCCCGCCCTGAACAAGTCCGGTAGCGGCACTTGGACGCTCACTGGCAGCGCGCATGATTTCACCGGCGCGACCACCGTGAGCGGCGGCATGCTACTGGTGCAAAGCCCCGGAGCCTTGCCAGCCGGCAGCGCGGTGACCGTGAACAGCGGATGCAGCCTTGGGGGTAACGGTGCCATCAACGGCACGGTCAACCTGTTGTCAGGCGGCAGCCTAGTCCCCGGCGGTGCCAACATGGTCGGCACGTTGGCCCTCGCAGACAGCAGTGCCGCAGCATTGACGCTTAACGGTAATTCCCTGCCCTTTGATGTTCTAACTGTGGCTAGCTCCGACCGGATCATTATCGCTGGCAACCTTGTTCTGAATGGCGTCAACACCATCGCCCTGTCGCTGCCCGTCGGCACGACGCCACCCGGCACCTACACTCTAATGACCTACGCAGCGAAAACCGGCGCGGGCTCCTTGGCGCTTTCCGCCTCCTATCCCAACACGAGCCTCACGGTCGGTGCCACCAGCGTGACCCTCACCGTCGTCACCTCTTTGGTAACATGGAAGGGGAACCTCAGTGGCATTTGGAATACGGACACTGCAAACTGGGTGAAAAACAGCACCGCATCCACGTATGCCACAGGTGACGCCGTGATGTTCGACGACACCGCAATCGGCAATTTCACCATCAGCGGGAATACCTCACCCGCGTCCGTGACGGTGAATAACAGTGCTAACAATTACGTCCTTTTGGGAAACATCGGCGGCAGCGGCACTCCGGTGATCAAGTCCGGCACCGGTCTGCTCACCCTGTCCGGGGCGAACACCTACGGCGGGACCACCACCCTCAACGCAGGAACTCTCGACGCAGGGTTAATCAGCAAGGGCGCGTTAGGCAGCGGTGGATTGTTCTTCGCCGGCGGCGTGCTCCAAGGAAGAGGTATCCTCACCCGTTCTCTCAGTGCCAATTCAACTCCGGATTCCGGCCAGACATCCGGAGCCACCGGTGGCTTTGCCGCCAAAGGCGGACTTTTGACTATCGATCTTGGTCCTTCTCTCTCGCTCAACACCGGATCCTTTCGATTTGGCACGAATTTCATCTTCGGATCTGCTGCGGCCGACAGCCCGGTCGTCGTCGTCAGCAACATCGACTTCGGCGGGGCCAACCGCAACGTCACGGTCAACTCCGGCACGGGTGGAGACTCCGCCGAGTTTTCCGGGGTCGTCAGCGATGGCAACGCCTCTGCTTACGGGTTTGTCAAAAGTGGCACGGGATTATTGATCCTCTCCGGCGACAATACCAACACCGGCGTCACCACCATCAACGCCGGTTCCGTGCGGGCCGCCCACAACAACGCGTTCGGCACCGGGACGGTTCTATTAGGGGATACGGAGGCCATCCTGGAGCTCGCCAATGGCATCACCATCAACCGCGGCCTGACCGTCAGCAACACGGGCAATAAGAAGATGGTGAAACTCCAGAGCACTTCGTCCACCGGCGAGTATGCGGGCACCATCCTCATCAGCGAATCGGCCGTGGGAAACTTCGAGCTCTCAGCCGCTGTTAACCAAGTCCTGACGGTTTCAGGTAAAATCTCAGGCACGGCGGGAGGAGCCGTCAGCAAGTCCGGCGCAGGATCGCTGATCCTCTCAGGTGCCAATGATTACACCACGCCGACCCTCATCAACAGCGGGACGCTTATCGCCACCACGCTCGCCAATGCCGGACTGCCTAGCAGCATAGGCGCGGCATCGGATGTTAGTGGGAATCTTGTGATCAACGGCGGCTCCCTCCGGCACGATGCGGCCACCACCGCCGCCACCAATCGTAAGTTCGCAGTCGGTCTGAGCGGCGCCACCATCGACTCCTCGGCAGTTGCGAGTACTCATGCCGTCAATTTCTCTACGAACTTGGCGATGGGCTTCAATTCTCAGCTCGGTCCCCGCACGCTCACCCTTGCCGGTAGCAATTCCGGTGAAAATATCCTCAATCTCGACCTCAATGACGATGGCTCAGGCAACCCGACCAGCCTCGTGAAAAACGGCACAGGCAAATGGCTGATCACCGGTGCTGGCAACGACTATACCGGCAACACCAGCGTAACCGGCGGCACCCTCGTTCTCGCTGACAACGCCGGCCTGAAATTCCTCGTCACCGATGCGTCCGCCAACAGGATCACCGGCGGGGGCACCGCGGTCTTTAATGGTGACTTCACCATCAATACCTCCGGCGTGACTGTCCCGAGCGGCTCTTGGAATTTGGTCAACACCGCCACCCTGGCCGCGACTTTCGGCAGCACCTTCACCGTCGTCGGATGGACAAAAATCGCCAACCTTTGGACCCTGAGCAGTGGCGCTAGAACGTGGAATTTCTCCGAGGCCACCGGCGTTCTGAACCTGTCGGTCACCGGAGCCATGACCTACGACTCATGGATCAACACCTTCACCAACATCTCCGCCGCCGACCGCGATCCGGGCGATGATCCTGATCACGACGGCAGCTCGAACCTGATTGAATTCGCGCTCAACGGCAATCCCGACGATTTCTTCGACACAGGCAAGATCGCCTCCCTGATCCAGAATTCCAGCAGCCCGGCCACCAACGAGCTCACCCTTATCCTTGCCGTTCGTGACAGCGCCGTTTTCAACGCTGGCAGCGCCACGGTTTCCGGCATCACCTACAGCGTCGAGGGCTCGCTGGATCTAACATTCCCATCAGCCGCCGTTTCCAGCAGCGGTCCCTCCGACACCGCGCCCGCTGCCACCGGCCTGCCCAGCCTCGCTGGCAGTGAGTGGGAATACCACACCTTCAAACTCGACGCTTCTGAAGGGCTCACGGGCAAAGGTTTCCTGCGTCTCAAGGTCACACAGCCTTAAGGTTGAAATGGCCGATCGGCCAATAGGCGGATTTTGAATTTTCAGACATCTTGTCTACGTCAGATAGGAAACCCACTCCAAACCCACATCCAGATCCGTCATGAAGTCCCGTAATCTCGCTCTTTTTCCCCTCGCCATCCTTTTCGCCGGTGCTCCCGCCAACGCCGCCAACTTTTACTGGGATGCGGACAGTGTAACTGCCGAAAACCAGAATGGCAGTGGCACTTGGAATACGACGAACACCAATTGGGAGTCCGCTTCAACTGCCGGAACCGATCCTCAAGTCGTTTGGGCGAATAATAGCGCAGATACGGCATTTATCGGCAACGCCAGCGGCACCGGTTATAGCAATGCTACCGTCGGCGGCACCATCACGCTCGGCCAGAATATCGTCCTCTCTTCGCTCTCCATGAGCAGCGGCCAGTCCGGATCCTACATCATCGACCCCGGAGCTGGCCCCTACACCCTCACCCTAGGGTCGATTGGCAACAACAACGCCACTGCCAACCTGACGGTCAATGCGGTGGTTGCCGGAACGGCCCTGAGTAAACTCAATGCCGGCAAAGTGATTCTCACGGGTGCCAACACCTACACCGGTGCGACCACGGTCACCGCTGGCACGCTGGCTTTCAGCAATGCCGGAAACGGTGGTGTGGCGAGCAGCCTCGGCAAGTCATCTAATGTTGCCGCCAACCTCCTGCTGGCCAACGCCACCACTTTGCAATACACGGGCGGCGCCGCGACGACAGACCGCCTGTTCACGATCAATGGGACGGCTGCCGGTCACGCCGCGACCTTGGATGCCTCGGGCGCGGGAGCGATCAGCTTCAACAACACCGGCAGCATCGCCTACGGGACCACCGCCCAGACCCGCACCCTGAATCTGGCCGGCATCAACACCGGAAACAACATCCTCGGGGCAACAATCGCGGATAACGGTGTTGGCAGTGCGGTCTCCGTCAATAAATCCGGTGTGGGCACCTGGGTCCTCACCGGCACCGCGAACACCTATACCGGCAACACCACGATCAGCGGAGGCGCACTTGACGTCGGCACCATCAATGCCGGGGCGCTCAGTAGCTCCGGGCTGCTGTTTTCGGGTGGCGTGCTGCAAGGTAACGGAAGCTTCACCCGCGCTTTCAGCGGCGTAGTTACTGCCGGTGCTAACACCCTTTCGGGACTCAGCGGTGGCTTTGCCGCAAAGGGTGGGGCTTTGATTGTCAACTTTGGTGGTTCTGTGACTCCCAGTCTCGTTCAACTGAGCGGTGGTTCTTTCAGGTTCGGCACGAACCTGATTTTCGGCTCGGCGACGGCGGACAGCAAGGTGACTGTGGTCAATCCACTGGATTTGAATAACAGCAGCCGCTTGATCACGGTCAACTCCGGCACCGGGGGCGACTCGGCCGAGCTTTCGGGAATTATCAGGAATGACGGCGCTCTTGCTGCCTCCCAGGTCCTAACCAAGGCGGGTGCCGGCACGCTCACGCTCTCCGCTGCAAACACTTACTCGAGCGATACCATGGTTACCGGTGGAACACTGGCCTTGACCAATAATCTGGCACTCCAGAACAGTGCTCTCGACACTTCGGGAGGAGGATTTGTCAATGTGACCGGTTCAACGACGCCAACCTTCGGTGGCCTCAAAGGCGCTACGAATCTGGCTTCAGTCGTCACCACGGGATACGGCAGCGTGACCTCGTTGACCCTGAATCCAGGCACCGGCGCCACGCCCACTTACACTGGCGTCATCGGCAATGGAGCTGCGGGAATGACTCTCAACAAAAGCGGGGTAGGCAAGCAGACGCTCTCCGGCGCGAACACCTACTCTGGCACCACTACTATCAGTGCCGGCACATTAGCTCTTGGGGCATCAGGCACTTTCGCCAGCAGCCCTACCATCGTCGTCGGCGACAGCGGTTCCAGCGGTGCCGTCCTTGATCTGACCGCGAAGTCCGCCGGTTTCGCATTGGCCAGCACCCAGACGCTCAAGGGCATCGGCACCGTGTTGACGAACACTGGAGCGGGTCAGCTTACCAACAACGGCATCCTTGCTCCTGGCAATAGCATCGGCACGCTCAGCGTCACCGGTGATTACACCTTTGGCAGCACTTCTACCTACCAAGTGGAGACCAGCGCCACGTCTTCCGACAAGATCGCCATCAGTGGAGCCGCCACGATTGAGTCCGGTGCATCGATCACCTTCTCTGGCACGACAGGCATGGGCAAGTATGTTCTCGCCACGGCAGCCAGCGGCTTGGGCAATCCGACATTCACCGGCGCAGCGCCGGCAGGCTACCGACTCGCCTACAGCGCGACCGAGTTGGATATAATTCACAAGGCGACCCTCGGCACCATCACCGCGACGTCTGCGGCCAGTTCAATCATCACGGGCGGCAGCACCGCGATCGGCTTCACGGTTACGAACTCCGCTCCCACAAACTCTGACAGTCTCAGTTTCAGCGCATCCGCAGGTGCCAACACCAGCGGAATTGTTGTGGGCCCGGTGAGCGTGGTGGCGCAAGCGACCAGTGGTTCGACCTCTGGCCTGAGCTTCAGTGGCACGGCCGTCGGCGCGGCCCAGAGCGGTTCCTTCAACGTCACCGATGCCGGCGCGACCAACAGTCCGCAGAGCGGCTCGGTAAGCGTGGATGTTTACGACCACGCGGCCCCCGGTGCTATCAGCGGTGGATCGCTGGTCGTGAAGGCCCGCCCCGGCTATGCCAGCCCGGTGGTTAGCACGAACAGCGGTAGCGTGTCCAACGGCACGGGTTTCCGTGTGAATCTCAAAGGCAGTGGCACCCAGACCGGCGGCAGCACCACCGGTCTCTCGGTCAGCACCATCAGCGGCATCTCTGCGGGCAGCAGCGCTACCATTACCGCCAGCCTAGCGACAGGGATGACGGTCGGAGGCATCAACCAAGACTTCTCCTACACATTTGCTGACGATTCATCACTCTCGGGAGCTTCTGCCAGTCTCAGCACCCAAACGGTCACCGTGACCGGCGGTGTATATGATTTGGCGGCGGCCGACTTGACTCTGGTAGTGGGAAGTTCGGGCACTCTCACCCGCAGCGGCTCCAGCTACACGCTCGACTTCGGCAGTGGATTGGCAGCCAACACCGATTACACGGCTACCATCCAACTCGCCAATTCGGTGTTCCATAACGCCTCATACCAAGATGCACTTGATGGTTCTTACACCTCCAGTCTGGGCAGCGCGTTTTTGACGAATGCCTCTGACTTCACCGGGTTAGCGGCAGGAGGCACGAATTCTTTCACCATTACGTTTAATTCCGGCAGCGCGGGCACCTTCAACGGCAGCCTCGACCTTGCCGGCATTAGCAAGCAATCGGGCCTCTCGGATGAATTGGAAAACGTAAGTATCGCGTTCACCGGTGCCTCCATCTCCGCCGTTCCCGAGCCGGATGTGGCGATGTTGGCCGGTGGCCTCGGCGTTCTCTCGCTGCTCCGCCGCCGCCGCAACTCGTAATATTCTCAGGAGCAATTGGGTTCTCGGGATCGCGGAGTCGCTGATGGAGGTCGG
>JAYWDF010000559.1:0-4982 GCA_043779985.1 Akkermansiaceae bacterium
CATGCAAGGAAGTCCGCAAACGATGCAGATGGCGCCACGCTACTCGGACGTCGTCGCGGAGGTGAGGGAGTTTTTTGCCGAACGGCTGGCGAGCCTGACAGCGGCGGGGATCGCTCCTGCGGCATTGTGTTTTGACCCCGGCATTGGTTTTGGAAAAAGCGTGGAACACAATCTGGCGCTACTTCGCGGGCTGGAGGAAATCACGGTGGCGGGCCGTCCCTTGCTGCTCGGGGTTTCCCGGAAATCCTTCATTGCCCGGGTGCTGGGGACCGGCGGTCTCGATGCCCGGGAGTGGCCGACGGTGGCGATCACCGCGAGCGCGCGGGAAAAAGGGGTCATGCTCCACCGGGTGCACTCCGTCAGGCCGAATCTGGAAGCGCTCAGGATGACTGAGGCGATTCTCGGAATTTCCGAATGAGCGGATCCGCCACTCAGTTCTGCATCTCCGCGGCGGGCTTGCTGCCGACGGCGAAGCGGTATTTCGCAATGGCATCCACGATCCCGCCGGCGATGGCATTTTGGTAATCCGGATTTTCGATCAAACGCGCTTCATAGGAATGGCTCATGAAGCCGCCTTCGAGCAGGATGGCTGGGTGACGCACGCCGGAGAGCACGCTGAAACGGGCGCGCTTGATGCCTCGGTCCAGGGTATTCTTGCCAAGCCGCCGGAGAATCGAACCGTGGACGGAGGTGGCGAGGGCGATATTCGCCGAATCATGCTCGTTGCCCGCACGGGTCTGGTTGTCGGATTCCTTAAAATCGCTGCCGTAGTGGGAAACGCCGGGCGGTGAAAGGGTGAAGGTCTCGATGCCGCGCGCCGAGCTGCCGCCGGAGTTGAAATGAATGCTGACATAAATCGCGCTTTCCGGGATCGCATTCGCCAAGGCCACGCGTTCTTGAAGCGAAAGGTAAATATTCGTGTCCCGCGTCATCACCACCTTGAAGCCCTTTGCTTCCAGCTGTTTCTTGACGATTCCTGCGACCTTGACGTTATACGCGGCCTCGGTGCCGAAGGGGTTGGTGGCACCCGGGTCTTTGCCGCCGTGGCCGGCGTCCAGGATGACGGTTCGGAAGTCGCCGGCGTTTTTGATGAAATTCGGACGCAGCACCGGATCAATCAATTTCGCCAGATCGATCCGGGAGACGTAGGCTTTATCACCGACGGTGGCGATCGGATTGCTGAAAACGAATTTTACGTTATTCATCAGGCATTCGTTGCCGCCAACCTTGAGATTCATTTCGATCTTCGAATTCTCAAGCACGATGGATCCGCCGGAACGGGTCATTTTGTCAAAATTGTAGAAGCGCTTGATGCTCTCGACCGAGACGTATTCATGGCCCTCGATTTTGGCGATGTCCCAACCGGTCGAAGGCGTCGCAGAGTGCGCCGGGCCGAGGGTCGCGATCAAGACCGTCACCCACGCCAATACCGGCCTTAAGAAGGCGGGCGCTTGAGAGCGGGTTGCGTTGAGATTCAAGAAAAGCACGGGTTTAGACGGACTGTAACTATTGAAAACCAAATGACAATCGGATTTGTCAGTGGAACATGCGGGAAACTACACGCTGCGGCGGCCCTGCATCGCGCGCAGCAGCGTGAGTTCATCCGCATGTTCAAGACCACCGCCGGCTGGCAGGCCTTGGGCGATCCGGGAAAGCCGGCAGTTTTGGCCGCGCAACAACTCGGCGAGATAGTTCGCCGTAGCCTCGCCCTCCACATCGGATCCAAGCGCGAGGATGACCTCGATTTCCCCACTGGCCGCCTCGACTCGCCGGATCAGCGGCGGGATACGTAAGTCCTCGGGCGATACACGGTCGAGCGGGGAAAGCTTGCCACCGAGGCAATGGTAGCGCCCGCGGAAGGCCCCCGAGCGCTCAAGCGGGAGCACGTCCGTCGCCTGTTCGACCACGCAGAGGATCCGGTCGTCACGGGTCGCGTCATCGCAGACATCACACCCGGCCTCCGTGGCGAAAAATCCGCAAACCGGGCACGGCCGGACGCTTTCCCTCGCGACCAGCAAGGCCTCCGCCAAGGGGGCTGGGTTCGCCTTCGGGCTTTGCAGCAGCCAGACGGCGATCCGCTCGGCGCTGCGCGGACCCACGCCGGGCAGACGCTTGAGCTCGCTGACGAGTGCTTTGACAGGCTCTGGAAAATCCACCGGTTTCATGAGGCGCTAGCGGACGGGTTTGTTTCAGCGGGCTCATCGCAGGGCATCTGGTGATTTCCGGCATAGACCAAGGCACAGATTCCTGACCACAGAGTCGCAACGAAGGGCGCGCCGATTTCCGGAACCCGCGCGGCCAGACTGAGCACCGGGGCCCATCCGGCGACGAGAACCAAAGCCGTGATCCACAAGATCCAGCGCCGCCAGGTGCCCGGCACGTTGAGCACGGCGAAGGCGAGGCCGAAGGCAAAGAGCACCGTCGCAAGCCAGACCGCCCAATCCGGCAGAGACGTTGGAAAAGCCCCGGACTTCCCCTGCGACATGAGTCCGGACACCACGAGGTCCGCGCGGGCCAGGATTCCTAGCAAGTCCAACCCCGCGACTAGCAGAATTGAGAGCGAGCCGATGGCGGCTGCGGGTAGCAGCACGTGCCCGACCGGCCGTGGTTGGGTGGTTCGACTCATCACTTTTTATCTCTCATCAAACTTTCCTCCTCCGGGGGCGGTGCCGCGGCCACCCGCTCGACCACGAACACCGGCTGCGTCGCGCCCTCCTCCAGTACGAAGCGCATCGTCCCTGAGACTTTCACCCAGCTGTTCTCCGCAAATTCGGGCGGCTCCTTGCCGAACTCAAGGACGATCGGAATCGCCCGGCTGTCCGCGGCGCAGCATGTGATGAAGAGGCGATAGAGACGCTTGCGGGAGCCATTCGGGTTGCGGACTTTTTCATCCATCCAGCGGCCTTCGGTTTCCACCTTGAGACCATCGAGCAGGCTTTGCATCTCGCGGTCTCCATTCGAGAAAAACAACTCCATCAGGCTGAACTGAAGATACCCGTCTGTGGTCTTGGGATGGCTTTTCTCGACTTCGTCACGCGTCAGCGCCGGCATGCCTGATCCAAGAAACGGCGATGTCGCGGCTGCGGGTGCATCATAGAGCCCCTTGCGCGAGAGCGCGGCGGGGGAATATTCATCCCTGGTCCACGCCACGGATAGAGCCAACGGCACGACCATCAGCAGAAACGCCGTGAGTGGGTGCATATCGCCGCCCTCGTGATCGTGTGCTTCGTCCGCGCAGCCGCCGTCATGGCAGCAATCCGACTCCTGCCCCGCGGTGAGGAGATTGAATAAACCGAGCACTCCAAGCCCTAGGCCGCCGGCGAAGGCGATCGGGCGGAAGTCCACTGCGAGATACTTGTTGATCCGGCCGCTGCTGTAGAAATAGAGCAGCACCGCGCTCCAGAGGAGCACTGCGACTGACGAGAGGATGCGCCGGCTCGGAAGTTTCATCGCGCGTCAAAGATGAGTTGTTGCCAGAAGATCGAGATCCCGCCGATGGCGAGGAACAGGCCGATGGCGAGCAGGATGATGAAGCGCTTTTTCAACACCGTTTGATAGAGAAACAGCAGTTTCACGTCCATCATCGGGCCGAAGGTGAGAAACGCAAGTTTCGCGCCCCAGGAAAATTTGTCCAAAGTAGCCGCGATGAACGCATCCGAGGTGCTGCACAAGCTCAGCACGAAGGCGAGCCCCATCAGCGCGGCGGGAGCCCCAGCCGGATTTTTCGCAAGACTGTCGAGCCATTGGGCACCGGGCGCGATGCCGGTGTTGAAGAGAGCGGTGATCGAGACGCCGATCGAGAAATAGACTGCCACATCGACGAAGTCCTTCATCGCCGAGCGCAGCGCCGCAAGCATGCGGTTGCCCTGCGCTGGGGCGTCGTGATGGTGGTCATGATCGCAGCAGGAGTGATCGTGGGCAGCCTCGTTGGATTCATTTTCCAAGCTCGTCAGCAGCGAGGGCTTCAACACCGCAGCCAGCGGGAGTTTCGAAACGATGATGCCCACGCCAGCCGCGATCAGGAATCCCAGCAGCAGCCGCGAGCTGGTCATCATCGCCGCGCCCTGGCCTTGGAAGGCCTTCCATGTGCTCAGCGCGGTGATGGGATTCACGATCGGCGCGGCCAGCATGTAGGTCAGCGCGCAGGACACCGGCAGGCCCTTTTTCACCAGACGCCGGATCACCGGCACCACCGCGCATTCACATACGGGAAACACCGCACCTAGCAGACCGGCGGTCAGCACCGCGAGGAATTTGTTCTTCGGCAGGAACCGGTCCATCATCCCCGCCGGCAGGTAAACGTCGATGATCCCGCTGATGAGCGTTCCGAGCAGAATAAATGGCACCCCCTCGAAGAGGATGCTCAGGAACGCGAGCGCAAAGTCCTGTTTGGAATCGGGCGACATCGCGGTGAGCAAACGCTGCATGGCTGCTCCTGTCAACCGACTGGGTAAGATCGGCCGCGATCTCGGCATGGATTCCGCTTTGACCACTCACACGTTACACAATCGTCATCAATTTCCGCTTCCCCAGTCCCCCGCTCCTACTATCCTACCGTTCCTCAAGTTCTTATGTCCTCCCAGCCCTCTCGCCGCCGCATCGCCATCGCAGCCACGTTGCTTCTCATCGCCATGGCAAGTCTGCTGTGGCTGGCAAGGGTCGAGTCACCCACTTACCCGGCTGCGGCCAAATCCCCGGTTTCCCAAAATCCTCTGGATGCGGCCGCGGTGAATGCTCAAAACGAAAACAACGACCCCGCCCCCGAATCGACGCCCGAGGCTAAAGACTCACGAGCGGATGATTCGATTTCCTCTGCAGCTCAGTCGGATCACTCCAATCGCCGAGACCCGATGAACGTGGCCAATGGTGGCAATGCCCCCCTTGAAGTTTCCACTCGCGCAAAGGCCGCTCAGGGTAAGACCGTTGCCGAAATCCTCAAGGACGCCGACATGAGCGATCCGGACCTCCGCGCCCGCAAGGTC
>JAYWDF010000560.1:0-4978 GCA_043779985.1 Akkermansiaceae bacterium
TAAGCGGTCAAACCCACAATGGGTGAATCCGTGAGGATGCAGGGGAAACGCGAATTGTCTGGCTATCAAATGCAACCTGCGGTGATTTATGAGTTGCAGTTGGCGGAAAGCATTCGGTTTTCTCATCAACACTCAATTGAACAAAACTGAAAGACCATTCCATGATCACCCCATTCGGATTCTTTACCGGCCAGACGCAGCACAATGTCACCCGGTTCGGCCTGCTGGCCGCTGTCATGTTTGCCGGTGCCCCGCTCGTGCAAGCCGCCGTCAGTGTTTCCAACCTCTTGAGTCCTCACGCCAGCCCGGGCTATGAGTTTGTCGAAGATCGGTTGGTGCTGGGAGTCCGCGAGGGCCAGGATCTGGCGAATTCATTCACCACCGGGGGCGCTCCACTCAATCTTGTAAGCATCTCGGTTGCCTTTGCCGGAGGCTACGGAAGCGGCTTCACCGCTTATTTATACGATAACGCGGGTGGTGCTCCAGGCACGATGCTGCTGACATTGAACGGGCAGGTCGATCCACATGGTGGCGGTCTTTTTGACTATTCGCCGACAGGATCCTATACGGCGTTAGCCAACACCATCTACTGGGCGGTGCTTGTTGCGGACCACACCGCGCCCGACAGGCAATTCCCGGTCTATTCCGTCGCCGACAGCAACCAGATCGGCGATCCGGGTTGGAGCATCGGGGATAACTTCTCGTCCCGGAAGGTTACGAATGGTGTTGCAGACATTTGGATTGGCTCCAAGTCCAATACTCCCTTGCAGTTTGCGGTTAATACGAGCGCTGTGCCGGAGGTGTCGACCAGCTTCGCCTTATTGTCCGGCATGATTCTGTTGGGCTCACGCCGCCGCCGCTAATCCTTCGCGGGCCAGAGCGTGCGGCTAGGCTCCTCGGCGTCGGGGAACGGTTGCTTCACGAGGCGGCAGACGATTCCCCTGCCGTCCTCGTATGCAACGGTGTCCAATATTGGCTTCGTGAGGTGGCATAGATTTTGGCGAGATGTGCTAGGATTTGGGTCTCGGAGCGCTTGGTATCCAAATGATTTTCCACCCAGCGGATGGACTTCGCGGTGCACTGAGTCAGACGCCGGATGGCTTTTTGGAGATCCGTCAGTCCGCCGCATCCTTTGCTCTTGGAGTCCTGGTCCCGGGCGACGATCCGGGAGTCCTAAAGAAAATCACGGCCGCTTTGAAACAGACTCAGGCAACGGCGGACGCCAGCTTCAAGCCAAAGCTCGTCAGGGAGCGCGGGGCAGTTCCGACGGAATCGGGAAAGCTCGAGAAGCCTGCCGAGAGGCTTGAAAAATTCGACACCGACAATGGATTTACAGGGGGCTGGACATGAATTTTTCCCAACCTAACAAATTCCCAAGCAGGGATTAAATGCGCGTGATGGGGCGAAATTTTGTGCCTCAAAAAACCAAGGGTGTATTTTTGATCTGACAAGTGGGAGCCCTACAAGGAGTTGCCTGAGGCCTTCCGATGCGGCGCAGCAGGTGAATTTTACTCCAAAGTTGGACACCGTTGGGGAAAAAAGAGCCGGCTGAAATCGAAGGGGGGAATTCGACTTCGCCGGCTGCATCTGAACCCGGGGGGAGGCTCTGAACTCGGGGGGAGTTGTGGATTGCGCCGTTCGCTCCCCGGGGGGAAGGTTGCTTGCGGCGACCCATAATAGATATCCCATTTTCGGCCATAAGGGTAGTCCGTGATCGCGTAGGCGTGATCACGGGGGGCGGCGGGGGGATGACTTATTCCTTGAAATTGCAGCCGTTCGAGGCGCTCATAGCGTCCAATGCACAAGGAAACTTTCCTCCACGAGTTACTGGGCCGGATGTCGATCGAGGACAAGGCCGCTCAACTCAATCTCCTCACCGGGTCGATGGACGCGACGGGCATGAAAGACTCGGGCGATCTGGAGGCGAAGATCCGCGCGGGTCGCTGCGGGGCGGTGCTCAATGTGTTCACGCCCGCCGCGACGCGAGCCTTGCAGGAACTGGCCTTGGCAAGCCCGCTGGGGATCCCGCTGATTTTCGGCTACGATGTGATCCACGGGCATCGCACGATTTATCCGATCCCGCTCGGGCTCTCCTGCTCATGGAACCTCGATCTGCTAGAGCGCTGCGCCCGGATGGCCGCGGCAGAGGCGGCGGCGGATGGCCTGCACTGGGTCTACTCGCCGATGGTGGATATTTCCCAAGACCCGCGCTGGGGACGGGTGGCGGAGGGCTCGGGCGAAGACCCGTGGCTGGGGTCCCAAATGGCCGTGGCGATGGTGCGGGGCTATCAGGGAGATGACCTGGCGGATCCGGCTTCCGTGGTCGCGTGCGTGAAGCACTTCGCCCTCTACGGTGCGCCGATGGGCGGGCGTGATTACAACACGGTGGACATGAGCCGCCGGGCGATGGAGGAAACCTATTTCCCGCCCTATCGAGCAGCGATCAATGCCGGAGCGCGGACGGTCATGACCTCTTTCAATGAAATCGACGGCATCCCGGCGAGCGGCAACCGCTGGCTGCTCACCGAACTGCTGCGCGAAGAGTGGGGCTTCCAAGGCTGGATCGTCACGGACTACACCTCCGTCACGGAAATGAAAAACCACGGCACCGCCGCCAGCGATGCGGATGCGGCGCAGCAATCGCTGAACGCCGGGGTGGACATGGATATGGTGTCGGAAGCGTTCCTCGCCGAGCTGCCGGGATTGGTCGCATCCGGCAAAGTCCGCGAGTCCCTAATCGACGCCGCGGTGATGCGGGTGCTGGAAACCAAGTGGGATCTCGGGCTGTTCGAAAATCACCTCGCCCGCTGCGATCCATCACGAACGAAGCGAATCCAACTGAGCGTTGAAAACCGCAAGCTCGCCCGGGAGGCGGCCCGCGAGGCGATGGTGCTTTTGAAAAACTCGGATCACACGCTGCCACTCGCGAAGCGGGGCACCATCGCCGTCATCGGGCCGCTTGCCGACAGCCGGCGCGATATGTTAGGATGTTGGATCGCCGCCGGGGATGAAGCGGACACAGCCTCGCCGCTCGATGGAATCCGCGAGGCGGCGGGCGAGGATGCAACGGTGATTTATGCACCGGGCTGCGAGCTGGAGACCGGCCGCAAAGATCTGCTAACCGAGGCGCTGGAAGCAGCCGAACGCGCGGACATCATCATCCTGCTGCTCGGCGAGGGTTGTCACATGAATGGCGAAGCGGCCAGCAGGGCGGACATCCGCCTGCCGAAGTGCCAGCGTAAACTGGCCAAGCGCCTCTTGAAAACCGGCAAGCCATGCGTGTTGGTGACGATGAGCGGGCGCCCCTTGGAACTGACTTGGGAGGACTCGAAGTTTCCCGCGATCCTTCACGCGTGGGCACTCGGAACCGAAGGTGGCCGGGCGCTGGCAGACCTCATTTTCGGAGATGCCGCGCCGCTCGGCAAGCTGACGATGGGCTTTCCCCGCAGTGTCGGCCAAGTGCCGATGACCTACCGGGAAAAACCCACGGGCCGCCCCTTCGACGCGGAGGCGCAGTATTCCTCCAAGTATCTGGATACCGGGAATGACGCACTCTATCCGTTCGGTCACGGCCTGACTTACGCGAGCTTCCGCCAAGGCGCGGTGAGCATCGATGTGCCGGAGATGGAGCCGGGGACCTGCGTCACGGTGTCAGCGGAAATCACCAATCTCAGCGCGCATCCAGCGACGGAGACACTGCAACTCTATCTGCGCGACGTCGTCGCATCCGTGAGCAGGCCAGTCAAAGAACTCCGGGGCTACCAGCGCGTCACGCTCGCTGCGGGGGAAAGCCGGGTGATTTCCTTCGAGATCACGGATGCGGACTTGAGCTTCCCGGGGAAAGACTATCAAGCGGTGGTGGAACCGGGAGAGTTCGTGGCGATGATCGGACCGAATTCCGCCGACTTGCGCGCGGTCCATTTCATCCGCACGGCATGATTCAGGGCGCGGGCTTCACGCAGCGGAAGCCGACGTGATTGCTCGACGAGCGGATCTCGCCCTTGCCTCGGGTGCCGAGCATGTAGCGGGTGCAGTATTGATCGGTGCAGAGGAAGGAGCCGCCGCGGTGCACTCGCTTTTTGGTGCCGGGTTCATCCGGATCGAGCGAAGAATCCGGCCCTTGCGGGTTGGCGCTCACGCCGCCGGTTTTCGCGAGTTGCGCGTAGTAGTCCGGGCGATACCAATCGCTGCACCACTCCCAGACATTTCCCGCGACGTCATAAAGGCCGTAGGCGTTCGGCGCATACTGCCCGACCGGGGCGATGCCTTTAAACCCGTCTTCTCCGGTGTCACCACCCTCGACGGGGAACTTGCCTTGATAGATATTCGCTTGGAATTTCCCGCCGGGCTTCAGTTCGGTACCCCAGGCGAAGAGACCGCCGGCCACCCCGCCGCGCGCGGCGAACTCCCACTCGGCTTCGGTGGGCAAGCGTTTCCCGGCCCATTTGGCGTACGCGGCGGCGTCTTCGTAGGTGATGTGGACCACGGGGAATTTCCCGCGCTCTTTGAGATCGCTCTCCGGTCCGCCGGGATGATTCCAGCACGCTCCGGCGACGTAACTCCACCACTGGGCGTAGGTGTCCAGCGCGACAGGTTCCGGAGTGGGGGTGAAAACGATGGAGCCTGCCATCAGGGCCTCGGGCGGCACGGTGGGGAACTCCGCTTGGGTCGGCTTCTGCTCGGCGACGGTGACATAACCCGTAGCTTTGACGAATTTCCCGAACTGCTCATTGGTCACCTCCGTCGCGTCCATCCAGAACGGATCAACCGAGACCCGGTGAATCGGCAGCGCATCCTGGGTGGCTCCGGCTAAATTACACATTCCCTCGCAGGCCACGTTCGTTCCCATCGAGAACTCACCGCCCGGGATCCATACCATGCCGTCCGGGACGGGTGCCGGAGCGGTCACCGCCTTTGAAATCGTCGCTGCAAAGGCAGGATCGGTGATCAGCGCCGCCTTTTCCGGCGATTTCTCCGG
>JAYWDF010000561.1:0-1601 GCA_043779985.1 Akkermansiaceae bacterium
CGGGACTTGGCGAAGTAACAAACCGGCCTAAACGGGGTCAGGTTTGGCATTTCAACCTTTCCGGCATTTCACGCCGCGCACGGTTGCACTTCCTTGCGGATGGCTTCGCCTTTTTCGCGGTCGGCGCGCATGAATTCGTAGTCGAGTTGGAGGTTCATCCACATGCCGGGAGAGCTTGGGTTTTTGAGAGAGGGGGGCTTTAGCGTCTTTTTACAACGCAGGGCAGGGATGGATTTCAGCAAGGACGGATTTCATGGTTGCCTTGGCGGTTTGCTGATCGTGGTGAGACTGGAGATTGAGCCACACATCGGCGGGCCAGCCGAAGTAGCGTTCGAGGCGCAGGGCGGTGTCCACGGTGAGTGAGCGCTTGCCTTTCACGATCTCGTTGATGCGCCGGGGCGGGACGCCAATGTCCTTGGCGACGCGGTATTCCGAGAGGCCAAGGGGAATCAGGAAATCCTCGCGGAGAACCTCGCCAGGATGAATGGGAGCGTGCGTTTTCATGTTGGATTCAGTGGTAATCGACGATTTCGACTTCATGGGGTCCGTCCGTTTTCCAGCGGAAGCAGACGCGCCATTGGTCATTGATGCGGATGGAGTGTTGGCCTTTCCGGTTGCCTTTGAGCGCTTCGAGGCGATTGCCGGGCGGGACGGCGAGGTGGTTGAGTGCGGTGACAGCGTGAAGTTGAGCGAGTTTCCGCAGGGAGACGCGTTGGAGGTCCGGCGGGAACGACCGGGTTTTCCGTTCCTCGAAAAAGACGGCGGTTTGCCTGCAAGCGAAGGAGCGAATCATCAGGTCAAAGCGATAGTAACGCGCGGCGTTAAGCTGTCAAGATGGAGTTTCACGCGGCGCAGGGTTGCACTTCCTTGCGGATGGCATCGCCTTTTTCGCGGTAGGCGCGCATGAATTCGTAGTCGAGTTGGAGGTTCATCCACAGGCCGGGGGTGATGCCGAAGAAGCAGCTCAGGTGCAGATCGTATTGACTTGGGCACGCCTCCCGCGCCCTCGCTACTATGAAGTCCGAGGGTTTTTTTGGTGCCACAGCTCTTTCCCTTTGCGCTCCTTTGCGACCTTCGCGCCTCTGCGGTCAATCATTCCCGTGAAACCTCTGCCCTTGCACGATGGCCCGGCGACCGCTAAACGTCCGCCCGCATGGCCACGATTAATTCCAATTTCCTCAAGCTCAAAGCTGGTTACCTCTTCCCTGAAATCGCCCGCCGGGTGCGGGTGTACACCGAAGAGAATCCTGACAAAGCCGCCCGTATCATCCGGTGCGGCATCGGCGATGTGACCGAGCCGCTGCCCGCCGCGGTGGTCAAGGCGATGCACGAAGGCGTGGATGAAATGGCCAGCCGCGAGAGTTTCAAGGGCTACGGTCCGGAGCAAGGTTACGAGTTCCTCCGTCAGGCGATCGTGGACAACCAGTTCGCCGATCTCGGCATCTCCGCCGACGAAGTTTTCATCTCGGACGGCTCCAAGTGCGACACCGGCAACATCCTCGACATCTTTGGCAAGGGCAACGTCATCGCCATCACCGATCCTGTCTATCCGGTCTACGTCGACACCAACGTTATGGCCGGAAACACCGGTGAATCCGACG
>JAYWDF010000562.1:0-4975 GCA_043779985.1 Akkermansiaceae bacterium
CTTTGGAGACGCGGGGTAAAATCGAGTCGGCGAATTCGCGGTAGGTGTGGACCCGCGGTTCTTCGCCGCCCATGCCGACGTGGGACTCATAGATCAGCGGCGCGGAAATCGATGCGGGGTCGAACTCATGTTTCCAGATGTAGGGCTCCGGAGTGTTCCAGATTTGCCCGCAGTAGTCATGGGTCGTCGGGTCCTGCACCGCGCGGCGGATGCAGGCGGGGATGCGGTCGCGGCGCGAGCCGTCCGCACCGACGATGTGGAGCTTTACCTTTTGGCCGTGGGCGAGCGTATCGCCCGGCAGATCGAGCTTCCACACGCCGCCTTCCGCCCGGGTGAGGGGATAGGTGTCGCGGTCCCAATTGTTAAAATCTCCGATCAGTGAGACGGCCTGCGCGGCAGGTGCCCACTCGCGGATCGTCCAGGTGTTCGTGGTGGGGTGGAAATGGATGCCGGCGTATTTGTGGCCGGTGGCATAAGCGGCGAGAGTCTTCGAGCCTTGCTCGATGCCTGCCAGGGTTTCTGAAAACTGCTGCATCCGTCGCTCGATGGCCCCTTGGTGGGGTTCAAGCCATGGATCATCGAGGACAAGTTTCGGTTTCTCCGTCATTGCTTTTGAAGATGGAGAGTCCGGCGCGCATCGAAAAGCCAAATCCACCGCAACTGAGAACGGCGCTCGTGAAAAAATCCGTCCGGAGCACTGGAAAAATCAAAATCGTCGTTTAGTTTCTATGGATTTTTTTAACGATGAAAGCCTTCCTCATTCCACTGATCGTCCTCTTGAGCGTGCTGCCGAGTGTTGCGGATTTCGCAGCGCTGGTGAAATCCGGGGATGCCTGTGACGAGAAGTTCCAGTGCGATCAAGCGCTTCAGTATTACCTACCCGCCGAGAAGCTGGAGCCCAACAACGCGGCCCTGTTGGTGAAAATTTCCCGTCAATACGCGCTGCGGATGAACGACTTGCCCAAGGAGTCTGACAAAATCGCCTCGTGCCGTCAGGGCCTCGCCTATGCGGAGCGCGCGGTGGCGGCGGCTCCCAACGAATGTGATCCGCACTTGAGCGTGGCGATTTGCCTGGGGCGCTTGGTGCCCTACCTCGGCGGCAAGGAGAAGATCGAGACCTCGCGCCGGATCAAAGCCTCGGCGGACCGGGCGGTCAGGCTGGATCCGAAGAACGACTACGCCTGGCATTTGCTCGGGCGCTGGCACCAGTCGCTGGCCAACATCGGTGGCACCACGCGCGTGTTAGCCAGCATTATCTACGACGGCCTGCCCGCCGCATCTAACGAGGAGGCGGTGGCTTGTTTCAAAAAAGCCGCGGCGCTAAATCCCAAGCGCCTGGTGCACGTGGTGGAGCTGGGGAGGACCTACCAAATGATGGGCCGCAAGGACGAGGCAAGGCGCTATCTGGAGATGGGCCTAGCCATGCCGAACCGCGAAAAAGACGACGCTGATACCAAGCAACGCGGCCGGGCCTCCCTCAAGCAGATTTCCTGAACAGGGGCTGCGAACCGACTTTCCTCCATTTCACAAGAACCCTCCATGAATGCCATTCTAAAGAATTCCCTGGCTGGCGACGCGTTTGCGCTCGCCTACTCCGACCGCTGCCGGATCTGCGCCCTGCCCCTGCCACCGCGAAGTGCGGGGGAGGGGATTTGTTCGCGCCGTTGTGCGGGGCTGCGGGGTGAAAGTGCGGCGGTGGAGGAGCAGGCGCACGCCCTGATGGAGCGCCTGCTCGCGGAAGTGGCGCGGCTGCGGCGGGGAACCACGGTCTGTCCGGTGGATTTGGCACAACGTGTTTTACCGCAAGTGGCGCAAGCCTTGACCGTGCTGCGCCCCTTGATTTTTGAACTGGCGGAATCCGGACGGCTGCGCCTGAGCCAAAAAGGAGCGCTCGTCCGCTGGCCGAAAATTAGCGGCCCGTTCCGTATCGGACCTAAATGACGCCGGTGCACCATCAAGGGCTTGATCCGGCGGCCTGTCGGATCAACTATCAATCCGCGAGGCTAACTCCTTCACCTTTTTTCGAATGACCGATCCCAAGACGACACCGCACAAGGCAGACATCGCCGAGTTGGAACCTTTTTCCGGCTTGGGGATCGAGCAGATCTTTGTCGTGACCTGCGAGCGGCAAGCCGGAATCGCACTCGATGAACTCATGCGCGCCGAAGCGGTCGGCTTCGATACCGAATCGAAGCCGACGTTTTACAAAGGCCAGCAATCGGAAGGGCCTCACGTGCTGCAATTCGCCACCACCGAGAAGGCTTTCATCTTCCAGTCCTGCATTGCCGGGACTCATCCGGTGATCATGGAGTTGTTGAAATCCACGGCGCTCACCAAGATCGGTTTCGGGCTGGGAGGGGATCTGCACCAGATTTCCAGCCGGTTCGGAATCCGGCCCGGATCGATCGTGGACCTCGATCGCTCGTTCAAGCTGCTAGGCTATCGCAATGCCGTCGGGGCGAAGTCGGCGATCGCGATGCTGTTCAACCGCAAGCTCTCGAAATCCAAATCCATCACCACCTCCAACTGGGCGGCGACCGAACTGTCCGAGCGCCAGCTCGTCTACGCGGCTAACGACGCCTATGCGGCGATCAAGGTCTACCACGCGCTGGAAGCCGCGAACGGCGACGCGGCAAAGGGCTGAAATCCTGCCTCCCGTCTCACGTGGGATTGATTGTGCCGGGGTCCTTGAACAGGTCGAGAAAGCGGTCTTCGTAATCATGGAAAACCCCGAGGCGGTCTAACTCCTGCTTGAGTTCATAAGCGCGCGACCGGTCCTGGCGGGCGAGGGCGAAGAGCTCGTCAAGGCGCTGTCGGTCACTGGTCTTGAGGGGCCGCTTGCTAGGTTCTTGCTCGTCGGGCTCCGCTTCTGCAGCGGGATGCTCCGCAGGCTCGATGGTGGTTTCCAAGCGCTGGAGAAACTCCTCGAGTCCTTTTTCCACTTGGGTGGCCTGGGTCTGGAGTTCCGTAAAATCCAGCGAGATGCCAGCCAGGGCGGTGAAGGCTTTAAGAACCGAGAGCGAGGCTTTGGGAAATGGCACCTGCGAGAAGACATGCGGGATCTCCCCCAGCAGGCATCCCCCGGACATCCCGCTGTCGCTCGCGATCGCGAGCAGCACCCCGTTGAGCCCGCTGATGTGGCCTTCCTCCAGCAGCTGCACGTCGAGCCGCTTGAAGTCGGCAAGGCTCACTCGGTCGATGGCGGCGCCGAAAACGCGGGAGTCGTGGCCGGGCCGCATTTGCGTGGCCATGGCGGCGAAGGTGAAGACGCGCTTCACGCCGAGTTCCCGCGCATGGCGGATGAGCTGCGAGCAGAAAGCCCCGCCCTTGGACGTGGGCTGGGCCTCGCCGATGAAGACGATCAAATCGTGCCGTTTCTGGGGATCATGCCACAGAAACAGGCGGCTTCGCGGCAGCCGCCCGGTGAGGATCAGTCCGTCTTTGACCTCGATGCGCTCCAGATCGAAAAACTCCCGCGCCGGGAACTCCGCAAGCAGGTGCATGCCGAGCTTGGCCATCAGGTAATAACACGCACTGATGGAAACCGCCCCCATCCCAGGCCAGGCCGCGATCAGCCATGGGTCGTTGAGATGTTGCTCCTTCTCCATAAGTACAACAATTCATTCGATTTTGACGGGGTCAACTCCCCAAAAACGGGGACGTTGGGCGGGTATTGCTTCAATGACCGTTGAGGAACCGTTTTTCCAACTCCGGCAGCGGCAGTTTCGTCAAATCTCCGGTGACCGTCTCGCCCAGCGCTTTCCGTGCGGCGGCGGGCAGGGCTTTGAGGAAACTCGGGAGAATGACCTGCGGGATTGCGAGACGCCATGCCGGGTAACCTTCCTCCGCGACAATTTCGCCCACCTTCTTGGCGATGCGCTCCAGAGCCTGCTTTTCGAGCTCGGTTTCCAGATTGAGCTCTTCGCCGTAGGACATTCCGCCCTTGCGGTCCACGGCTGCCCCTTCGGAAAAGCGGCCCGCTTGGTCGGTGACGACGGCGTGAATCGGCTGTGGCCTCATGTCAATGGTGCTTCCTGGGGCCTCTACGAGATGAGCCTTCTGAAGCGGATCATCTCCGGCTGCACGGAATGTGAGGGTTCTAACGCGTCCGAGATTGGCAATGATAACAAGCTTTTCCATAATTTTCAGGGATTAAGTGCGAGAGTTACCATGGCCTTGCCGCGGGGAGCGCGCAAGGAAGAAGTCGAATGAATCCGGCCGTTATGAAGCGGGGATTTCCCGGCCGGCGGCGTTCAGATAGCGGTCGAGCGGAGCGCTGGGGATGGAGCGGAGACCTGAGATTACGGCCTTGGCATTGAAGAGCGAGCCCTGGGCGCTGGTGTGCGTGCCCTTGTCGGCGAAGAGCGCCTCGATGGCGGCTTGGTCGAGCTTGTCGTAGCCGCGGCCGATACGTTCGGCGAGGTCGATGTAGGCGGCGTGCTCGGACTTGGCGCAAGCCTCGACCCAGCCGCGGAAATCCTGCCAGTCGTGGACGAATCTCCCTTGCGCGTCGAATTTCTTGTGAGGCACTGGCGAGCAAAGAATGACCCTGGCTTTTTTCTCGCGGGCGCTGCCGGCCATTTCCCGGAGATACCAACCGTACGAATGGACCTCTTCAATGCTGCCGTCCGGCTTGGTGACTTTTTCGGTCTCCTCGCCGATGCCTTTGACCGAACCGCGGAATTTTCCTTTGTCGTCGAGCGGGCCGACATCGTTGTGGCCGAACTGGATGATGACGAAATCACCGGGCTTGATGGCGTCGAGGATTTCCTTCCAGCGGCCCTCGGTGAAAAAGGTGCGCGACGAGCGCCCGCCAATGGCGCGGTTGACGACGTTGATCTTGGCGGGATCGAAAAAAGTACCGAGGTCCTGCCCCCAACCGCGGAGGGGGGCATTCGAGCGGAGGGTGGAGTCGCCGGCGATCCAGAGGGTGGGGAGATGGTTCGCGGCGACCTTTTCTTTCGGCGCATCGCGG
>JAYWDF010000563.1:0-4974 GCA_043779985.1 Akkermansiaceae bacterium
ATTTCGGGCATGGGAGTCTTTTCGGGCTTCCATGCCCCCTTTTTTCCGCTGCTAAAGCATTGCGCCTGAATAACTCATGAATTCTGGGACAGGCTCTAATTAAAGACGCGACCGGGCCTCCAACAAAAACAAGACAGATCTAACGGGAATGACCACCGCAAAATGACCACCGCCCCCTGCGGATGCCCTCGTTTTGACCCGAAAACCCCAAGACGCCCCACCAAAAACCCACGAATCTACGGGCTATTTCGGACCATTGCGCCTAAACTGGAGAATTGAGGATCCGTTGGTAAAATCGGATCAGGAGTCGAATCACGGTGCTGAGAAATCTCGAAATCACGATTTGTCTTCAGGGCGGGGGAACAGGCCGAGCCGCTTGGCCTGTCGCACCCAGTCTTCTTCCAGCTCGGCGAAAGTCGCCTTGGAGGCTCCCGGCCGGGCGATGGTGACGAGGTAGCGTCGGATTTCCACAAAGGCGGGGGCGTGGGACTGGACGAGCGAGCGGAATCTCCGGCGCAGCAAACTGCGGTCGTGCGCCTTGCCGCTGCGTTTGGTGGTGATGAAGCCGGTGCGGAGGGTCGGCAGCGCCGGATCAGGTAGCGTGCTTAAAATAACAAACCGGCCGGCTTTCGCCTGACCGGTAGTCTTGACCCGCGCGAAGTCCGCGCGTTGAGTCATGCTGCATGTCCGCGGGAGTCGCATGGCGGTGATGCTGGGGACTCCCGGGACAGCGCTGAGGCAGGGCCTCAGTTGCCGTGTTGCGTCGTGTGACGGCTGTATTGAATCTCAACGCCCTTAGGAATAAGGCGCTTGCGTCCTTTTTGGCGACGGCGGCGGATAATGTCGCGGCCGGATTTGGTTGCCATGCGGGCCCGGAAGCCGAATTGGTTTTTCCGTGTGCGCTTGGATGGCTGATAGGTGCGTTTGCTCATGGCGTGGGCCTCAAATAAAGGTTCGTGTTCCGACCGGGATGCGGCTCGGGGCGCGCACTCTAGGCTTCGGAAGCGGGTTGTCAATCCACCAATGGCAGGAAAATGCGATTTTTACCCACAGCGCGGTTTGGCGGGTAGAAAGAACGGATTACCAGGCATCTGGAGGTTTTTTCGCAATTGAAAGACCGTTGCAATGAACGGGATTCCGGGTTCGTATTCCGGTGATGCGCTGCGCGTGGACGATCATCTTGGGCTTGCCGACCATGGCCATGGGTGCCGGCCCAGATGTCACATTTGATGCGGCGCGAGCGGTTTTCGAAGTCCGCTGCCTGGAGTGTCACACTCAGGAGAAGGCGAAAGGCGACTTGGTTTTCACCACCCGCGAGGGAATGATCCATGGCGGTGAAGGCGGCGCGGCGCTTCAACCGGGAAGCCCCGAGGGTTCCGAACTTTGGAAACGGGTCGGGCTGCCCGCCGATGATGAGGACCGGATGCCACCGAAAAAAAACGGCCCGCCCCTCGGCGCGGGGGAAATCGAGGCGCTCGCTAGGTGGATCAAAGCAGGGGCGCCGTGGCCGGAGGGCGAGCTGCTTTCTCCCAAATCAAAAACCGCCCTGCCGCGCTGGGATGCGCCGCCGGACTCGCGGATCGTTTCCATCGAGGCCTTTCCCAAAGTGGTTAACCTGGAAACCGCGGCAGATTTCCACCGGGTGACCGTCATCGCTCACTTCAAGGATGCCTCGACCCACGACATTACCCAACAGTCGAAAATGACGCTGGGCGACGCCTTATTGGCACATCTGATCGGGACCGCGCTCACGCCGAAGAAGGACGGCTCCACCACCTTGCGGATCGACTACCGCGGGCTGAGCATCGAGCTGCCGGTGACGGTGAAAGACGCGGAAAAACCCCGGCCGATTTCCTTCCAGCTCGATGTGATGCCGGTCCTAACGGCTGCCGGTTGCAATACCGGATCGTGCCACGGCTCGGCACGGGGGCAGGATGGCTTCCATCTGTCGCTCTTCGGTTTTGATCCCAAGGGCGACCACTTCCGGCTGACTACCGAAATGGCTGGCCGCCGCATCAATCTGGCCGTGCCCGAGGAATCCCTGATTCTCACCAAATCGATTGGCGCGGTGCCGCATACCGGCGGGAATCTGATGAAACCGGACAGCCCGTTCTATCAAACGCTGGTGGAGTGGATTCGCAGGGGCGCGAATTACGACGAAGGGGAAATTCCCCACCCGACCGCCATCGAAGTGGAGCCGAAGCAGCTGGTCTTGTCCGGCAGTGATGTGCGGATTCCCATCACCGTGCGCGCTTTATACTCGGATGGGACGGATCGGGATGTGACGACGCTCTCGCGATTTTCGAGTTCGAACGACAATTCGGTTTCCATCAACGTTCGCGAGGGCCTCGCCGCGTCCAAGAACCGCGGCGAAGCATTCCTGCTGGCCCGCTTCCACACCTTCACCGAGGGCTCGCAGGCCATCGTGGTGCCGGCGCACTTGGCCTACACCCGGCCGGACTTTGCCGCGCTTAACTACATCGACACCCACGTCGCCGAAAAGCTCAACAAGCTGCGGATCATTCCGTCCGAGCTCGCCGATGATGAATCGTTCCTCCGGCGGGTGTTTCTCGACATCGTCGGAGTGCCGCCGACGCTGGCGGAGCGCGAGAAATTCCTAGCAGACGTCCGCAAGGAAAAGCGGGATGCCTTGGTGGATGAGCTTCTCGGACGCAAGGAGTTTACAGAAATGTGGGTGATGAAATGGGCCGAGCTGATGCAGATCCGCACCTTCAACAATGGTCCGCAGCAGGTTTCCTACAAAGCGGCGCTGAACTACTATCAATGGCTCCGCGAGCGCATCGCCGGGAACCAGCCCTTCAACGAACTGGTCAAAGAACTGTTGTCCGCCAAGGGCGGCACCTTCTCCAGTCCGGCGACGAACTTTTTCCAAATCGAGCAGGATGTGCTCAAGCTGACCGAAAACGTGGCCCAGGTTTTCATGGGCACGCGGATCCAGTGTGCGCAGTGCCACAATCACCCCTTCGACCGCTGGACGATGGATGATTACTACAGCTTCGCCTCCTTTTTCGCCCAGGTGAAGCGCAAGCCCGCCGAAGATCCGAGAGAGCGGGTGATCTATGACGAGGGCGGGGAAATCCAGAACCCGGTGACGAAACAAAACATGGTGCCCAAGTTCCTCGGCGGACCGAAGCCGGATCTCTCAAACCAATCGCGGCGCGTGGCGGTGGCGAACTGGCTCGCCTCGCCGGAGAACCCGTGGTTCGCGAAAAACGTGGTCAACATCGTCTGGGCGCATTTCAACGGCGTCGGCATCGTCGATCCCGTGGACGACGTCAGAGTCTCTAACCCACCGTCGAACCCCGAGCTGCTCGATGCGCTTGCCGCGAAGTTTGTCTCCTACAACTACGACTTTAAAAAACTGGTAAGGGACATCTGCACCTCGCGCACCTATCAGCTGGCGACCCGCACCAACGAGACCAATGTCACCGACACGCGGAACTTCTCCCACGCCATGATCCGGCGGGTGCGGGCGGAAGTGCTGCTGGACTGCATCTCGCAGGTCACCTCCACGCCGAACAAATTTAAGGGCCTTCCGCTGGGCGCGCGGGCCGTGCAAATCGCCGATGGTAATACCTCGAACTATTTTCTAACGACCTTCGGCCGGGCCACTCGGGCGACGGTTTGTTCGTGTGAAGTCAAGATGGAGCCCAACCTCTCGCAAGCTCTTCATTTGCTCAATGGCGACACCACCCAGCAGCGGATCCGCCAGGGGAAGGTCGTGGAGACGCTGCTCAAGGACAAAAAGAGCCCGGCCGACATCATCACCGAACTCTACCTCACCGTGATGAGCCGCCAGCCCACCGACATGGAGCGGGAGAAGCTCATGACGGCGGTCAACGAGCAGAAGGAACCGGCAGCCATCAAGGAGACGCTCGAAGATATTTTCTGGGCCCTGCTGAATTCGAAGGAATTCATTTTCAATCATTGAAACCGACACAAAAAAATCCGGCACCGAAGTGCCGGATTTCAGACCGCCCCGCCTGCGATCCCAAGATCGCGGCTTCTCTTGCCAGGTTCAGTCGTAATGCTTGCCGTCGATGCAGCCGCAAGGGTTCACGTTACTCACGGGCTTGCAATAGTTCGGTGGAGGCATCACCGGGGGAAAGATCGGGGGGAAATCGAGTGGATTCGGCGGAGTGCTCATGATCGCGGCAACCTTGGCGCTTTTCGCACTCTTGGCGCTTTTCGCACCCTTCGAGCTTTGGCCGGAGTCGCCGCTGTTGGGATCGAGCTTGGCGAGGAGCGCTTGCACTTCTGCGACGGAGTCGGGCATCGTCGCGATGGCGCACTGGGATGCCATGCGCATGCTTTCCGGCGCGGCACCGATGCTGGTCTCGACGATGGAAACGACGAGCGCCACATCCGCATCGCTGGCTTTGATTGCGGTTTTAACGATTTCGCAAACGCAGCTTGGATTTGCCGCCACCTCGGCTCCGACGATTTGCAGCACTTGCGACGCATCCAGTTTGATCCGTTGTTCGACTGAAAGTGATAGGGCCACGCAGTCGGTGCCCTTTTCCGGCTTACCGGATTCCCGATAGACGGCGGAGATGAGGGCCAGACCGGTTTGCAGACTGTCTTCAGAGATCGTGTAAGGCTGGTTTCCGGTGCTAACCGCGACCTTGCGGTAAGGGGACGGGTTTCTCAAAACGCTGAGGTCCACCACGGATTCGACGTTTTGCGGGCTTGAGGCCCGCGCATTGAGAGTTAGCGAATCCTGGGCGGTGTAAACGGGTTTTCCATCAGGCAGCTTGCCTCGCGCCTTCGTCATGGCTGGAACGTCGTAGTTGCCTGGGGCGACGTAGTTTTCGGAAAAGCGCGAATCGCTGGTTCCGTCGTATGCCTCGGAATTATTACTCTCCGGGGAGCGGGGGCAGCTGATCAAGTTCTGAGCGGACAGCGGAGCCATCGTGCTGAGAATACAGATCGCGACCATGCGGGGGGACACGG
>JAYWDF010000564.1:0-4970 GCA_043779985.1 Akkermansiaceae bacterium
GTTTACGAACTCATCGATCAGGTCCGCGAGGCCATGCTCGGCTTGCTCGAGCCCCTCACCCGCGAGACCGTCATCGGTCACGCCGAGGTCCGTCAGATCTTCAAGCTCAACCGGGGCCGCGTCGCCGGTTCCTTCGTCACCGACGGCCGGATCCACCGCAAGGCGCACGCCCGCGTCCTCCGGGGTGGCATCCCTGTCTTCGACGGCCGGATGTCCACGCTGCGTCGTTTCAAGGATGAAGTCGAGGAAGTCCGCACCAACTTCGAGTGCGGCATCCGCCTCGGCGAGTTCAACGAATATCAGGAAGGCGACATCATCGAGTGCTACAAACTCGAGAAATACGCGCAAACGCTGTAACGGTAAAAGCTGAAACTCTGAAATGCTGAAAAGCTGAAATTCAGAGTCCGGCCTTCGGAGTTCTATCTTATTTCAGCATTTTAGCGCTTCAGCATCTCAGCATTTACTTCCCCATGTCCCGCCGCCTCGACCGAGTCAACGAACTCCTCCGCCGTGAAATCGGCAACGTCATTCAGAAAGACTATGAATGGCACAACCGACTCGTGACCGTGAGCGATGTCGAGGTCACTCAGGATCTTAAGGAGGGCAAGGTCTGGATCGGCGTGCTCGGCGGTGAAGCGAATTCCGTGATTGTGAAATTGAACAAGGACCACGGCTCGATCCAGTCCAAGGTCATGAAGCGGGTGGTCCTCAAGTCCACCCCCGTCCTCCGTTTTCACCACGACTCGTCCGCCATCCGCGGCGTGGAAATCGTCAACCTCCTCGAAGAGGTGGACAAGCTTCCGAAAGCTCCGGAAGAAGAAGCGCCTTAACGTGCTGCAGGCGAAGACGCCTGCTCTCAAGGGTCCTGTCCTACTCTGTTAGCGGCGGACTCCCTCAGCCACTTGCGTGCGATTGGACGCCTTTCGCTTTCAAGCCGAGGCGCGCCATTCAATCGAATGGCCCCGATTCAGAAATGCTTCGCCCTCTTTGTCTTGGCGGATCATGGCGTGAGCAAGCGCAGGAAAGGCCGGGGGCAGCTGCCGTTAAATCGTTAGAATCCCAGTGGGCTGCATGCGATAGGAGAAGTGTCGGACAATCACCCAAAGAGCGAGGTCACCGGAAGGCCCTTGTCGGCGATTTTGAAGGGCCGCATGGTGGGCGACATCACCACGGTGTCATAAGGAAGTCCGAGCGAGTAAGCGATGGTGGCGTTGAAATCCTGAATGCTGACGAGGCCGTCCTTCACTTTTCCGCCCGAGGCATCGGTCAGTCCGTGCTTCACGCCCCCTTTGACCCCACCGCCGGCGAGCAGGCAGGAGAATGCTTGGGGGTGATGGTCGCGGCCGTCCTTGTGCTCAGTCTGGATTTCGGGCGAGCGCCCGAATTCCGTGGCGACAACGACCAAGGTGTCCTTGAGTTTCCCGGATTTATCGAGATCGGCAATGAGCGCGGCGTAGGCTTGGTCGAACTCTTTGCAACGTCCGGTGACACCGGTGAAATTATCGACGTGGGTGTCCCAGCCTCCGAGCTGAACCTCAACGAAGCGCACGCCGTTTTCCACGAGGCGGCGCGCGAGGAGACAGCCTTGGGCGAAGCGACCGCTGCCATAGAGCGCCCGGGTGGCGGCGGGTTCTTGCGAGAGATCAAAGGCTTTGAGATCCTTCGATTTCATCAGATTGATGGCTTCGCGGTAGAGCTCTTCGTAGGCTTTCACGTCGGCATTTGGGTAACGCCCGTGGAACTGGCTGTTCATCTTGTCGGCCAGCGACAAGCGCCGATCGAAATCCTCGGGAGTCACTGAGTCCGAGCGCCGGGAATCTTGAAGGCCATCGTCAGGGCTGCCGATCAAGGCTGCAGAAAATTTCGCGCCAAAGAAGCCACCGCCGGCCTGCTCGGGCGCACTGTCAACGGCAACAAAGCCGGGGAGCTCCGGATGAATCCGCCCGCCCAGTTTCACCACCCAGGCACCGAGCGAAGGGTGTTTGATGGTGCCGCGTAAATTGTAGCTGGTGTGCATCGCGTAGGCACCTTGCTCGTGGGCCCCCTGGGTGGAGTTCATCGAGTTGATGACACAAACCTTGTCCATCACCGCGGCGGTCTTGGGGAGGTAGTGACCGATTTGCAAGCCGTCCACCTTGGTGGCGATGGCCTCGGTTTTTCCCATGACCGCTTTGTTCTTTGGTTTCGGATCGAAGGTGTCCAGATGGCTCATGCCACCGGCCATGTAGAGATAGATCACGCTTTTTGCCGTGCCGCCTTTGGCCGCGGCGGCGGGGGCCGCACTGGCAAGGGTGCCGCCTAACATCGGGAACAGATGGACGCCGAGGTAGGCTCGCGCAGCGTTGGACACAAACTGCCGGCGGGTGAGTTCGTCGGCTTTGGGAAATGGATTCATGGTGGGGTGGGTTTTTATTGAAGGAAAAGGAACTCGGAGGACATGACGAGGGCGGAAACGATGTTTCGGTAGCCCGCCACGCCTTGTTTTTTGACTTCGTCGAGCATCCAAGACATTTCTACGTCCGAAGGAGGACGGTTGAGAATAGCGACGTAAAGGCGGCGAATTTTTTCCTTTTCCGAGGTCGCGCCTTCGAGCGATTGATAGAGATGCGCGGACGACTTGTTAACCAACTCGCGCTGGACGAAGCCGTTCATGAGGGAGAGCACCTGACCGACATTCGGCTCGCGGCTGGAGGCATCCACGACTTCACGATCCGAGGCTCCAAACAGATAGAGGAAATGGTCGCGCGGCGCGGGTGACGGCAGCTCCGAGGCGCGGATTTTAGCGTCTTTATTGTAAGAACGTGTCGCACTCATGGACATCATCGAGTCGCCGCCCGAGGACGAGCTGGCTTGATTCACCTCGGTCAGAAACTTGGCGAAGTAGGCGCGGACTTCGTTTTCCGATTTCAGGGCGAGCACTTCCTTCGAGAGCTGGGTCATGGTTTTCTTTCCTACCAGAACCGGCTTATTCCGCAGATAGATGCGGTCGTCCAGCGGGCGGACGGGCTGCTTGTCCGGATCCCCGGCGGCTAGGGTAATCAACGAATCCCAGATTTGTTCGGACGAGAGCCGTTCGATTTTACGGCCGTGAAAATCATCGCCACCCTCGACGGTGGACGGGCTCGGGTTGGTGCCGAACTGGAAGGTCCGGGTGAGGAGGAGGATGTGCTGGAACGCGCGGAGGTCGTAGTTTAACTCGACCATGAGTTTCGCGAGGTAGGCCATGAGGGCTGGGGAGTTGGTTTTATCCGCCGCGATGTAGGTATCCACGGGTTCATAAATACCCTTGCCCATGACCCGCTTCCACATCCGGTTAGCGATGACGGAGGAAAACTGCTCGCCGGTTTTAGATGTCACCCATTCGGCGAGTTTTTCGCGGCCGTCGGACGCCACGCGCCGCTCTGACATCCGCACCATTTGGCCGAAAGGCGTGTGGGCGGAAACGACATCGCCGGGCTTGGCATCGCGATACTGATAGTCCGGCGGCAAGGTGATTTGTCCGGAGCCGCCGCCGCCGAGGGACAGGCCGTAAACCCGGTCCCAGAGGATTTGGGCAGCGCTGTATTCCTCGCTCTGCAGTTTGTCCCCTTGTCTCAGCTCGGTCCAGAGGGGGGCCATCTTCTCCTGCCCGAGCGTTTGTTGATCATGGGTGAAGGCTGCAAGCTCGTAGAAATCGTGCCGCTCGGTTTTGCCGAACGGGTCGTCGTGACACTGGGCGCACTCCATGCGGGTGCCGAGAAAGACACGCATCGAGTTCGATAGATTATCGAGGGGCATGCCGGCATCCCGGGTGTAATAGCCGACCGCGGCGGTTTTCGAATCCCACCCATCCCCCGAGGAGGCGAGGAGGCTGTGGGTGAATTCATTCCACGGCATATTGGCAGTCATCGCCGTGCGAACCCAGTGGCGGTAGGGTTCATTCGTTGCGGTGGTGCCGATTCTACGGTCGGTAATACGCAGCAGATCGAAGGCCCAGTTCGTCATGTGACTGGAGAAGCCTTGGGACTTCAGCAGGTAGTCGACGAGCGCCTCCCGCTTCGTGGGATCTTCAATCTCCAAAAATGCGAGTGCTTCTTCTGCTGTCGGGATGCGCCCGACCGACACCAGAAACGCCCGCCGGAGGAATGTGGCGTCGTCGGTGACCTTGGGCACGGATAGATTACGGCTCCGATAGAAGGCAGCGATGTGCTGATCCACCTGCAAAGCCGCGCTCTTCAAGAATTTCGCATCCTCATGCGGATTCGGCTTGTTGGTATCTTGGGCGACAAGTCCTCCCATTGGGGCAAGCAGCGCCAAGGAAGTGGATAAAATACAGCGTTTCATGGGTTTCATGGAAAGTAACGAACTCCTTTACGAAGTCAATTTCACCTTTCATACACCGCAGAGTGCGCGGATTTCCTGAAGAATCGGAATATCCGCCTCCGCCCAGACGAGTTCTGCGAAATCCCGGGGTAGACACCAGCGGAGTTGCTCGTGTTCCACGGCATGCAAGGTGCCGCCGATGATTTTGCAGCGGAACGGCAGCAAGTGAATCGTCCGCTCCCCGTAGCACCAAATCACCGCCGTCAATGCCAACCCGACTTCCACGCGGACGGCGAGTTCTTCCCATAACTCTCGGGCGAGGGCGGATTCGGGGGATTCACCGGGATCCACTTTCCCGCCGGGGAACTCCCACCGCCCGCCCAGGTGCTTACCCATCGGGCGCAGGCACGCCAGAAACTGACCTTCCGAATTCTCGATCACGCCGCAGACAACCTCCATCATGGTGGGAGAAACTGGACGGCTGGGCTGTCATCCGTCAACCGGTTGGCGATAAAATCTACTCCAGATACGAAAAAGCCGCCGGAGATCCTCCGGCGGCTTTTTGTTGAAAATCTTCAATCAAAAGCTCAGGCGAACGTACCTTCTTCTTTCTTCTCTTCGCCGTCCTTCTTGCACTTGTCGCAAGCGGCGACGGTGCCTTCTTCTTT
>JAYWDF010000565.1:0-1597 GCA_043779985.1 Akkermansiaceae bacterium
TGTCATCAGTGATGTCAAAATCTTTGGATCGGGGAAAACCTCGGCGAATTGCACCATCCGGGCCAGATTCCGCTGGCCGTAGCCGCGACCGAACTCCGCTGTCAATTTTCCACTCAGTGCGTGGAAAATCTTTTCCCCGTATTCCGCCCGCTTCTCCTTGAGGATGTCCGTGCGGATGCGGTGACCGATGGACCAATAAAGCAAGATCAGCCCGGAATCCACGGCGCGGGCGACCTGTTCGCGAGCACTCAGGATGAGCTGGCGCAGGTCCGTCACCAAGGCCGGACTCGCTCCGATGGCGGTGGATGCCTTGGTGAGGGCCGACTTCTTTGCGGCGGGCAGGGCGTCAGAGGATGGTTTGCGGCGGGCGGGCATGTTTCAGAACTTGTGGGGTAGGAAAGAGTGGGACTCGGTGAGGTCGGACCATTTGTTTCAACGTGAGGATGAACCGGTTGAGTCCTACACTGGCAGCGCGACAGGAATGTCGCGGCTCCTTATGGCCGCTGTCGAGGAAGCGGACGATGTTGGGATGCTTGAGTCCGGCGATGACCTGCATTTCGCGCGAGTAAGAAGGTGTCGTGCTCGGTGAGGGAGTAGGATTTGGAGGTGCCGTCCGGGGTGAGGACTTGGAGGTGGACGGTGGACATGGGGTAAAAGCTGAGATGCTGAAAACTGAAATGCTGAAATGAAGAGGAAGAAAGGAGATTGGACGTTCTGTTGAGGGATTACGGTTGAGGCGGAAAATCGTCAACCTGGGGGCGGAAGACGGGAGGCGAGACGCCTCCCGGACGGACTGCGGCGGGACGCCACAGCCACTTTTTTGAACTTCGCGCAGGGTACTTTCGCTTTTCATTGGCGGGGAACCCGAAAACTCAGGAAGCGCGGGCGATGGTCATGGCGGGCTGAATATGGGCGGTGAGCTTCTGCCGGTCTTTGGCCAGGGCGCGGAAGTCGCACTCGACCTGGATGCCGTGCCAGAATTCCGCGGATTGGCCGAAGAACGCTCCAAAGCGGATGGACATGGCGGGCGTGATGGAACGGCGGGCGTGGATGATCTCGTTGATGGCACGGGGCGCGACGCCGATGGCGCGGGCCATGGCGTTTTGGGAAATGCCCATGGGAATCAGGTATTCCTCCAACAGGATCTCGCCGGGTGTGATGGGTGGATTCATGGGTATAACGTATCGCGTTACAGGGGTGCGTCAATGGTAATCACAAATCGTGACCTCGGCCGGGCCGTGTTCGTTCCAAGCTAAAACGATCCGCCACTGGTCGTTGATGCGGATCGAGTGGTAACCCGCCAGATTTCCTTTCAAGGCTTCGAGCCGATTTCCGGGAGGGATGGCAAGATCCTGGAGAACCCGAGCCCGGTTCATTTGGATCAGTTTGCGCAAGGCTACGCGAGCGACGGCATTGAAGCGGCGATTGGTTTCGCGCTGAAACAGCTCCTGGGTGTCCTTGTCGGCGAAGGATTGAATCATGGTTTGAGCTTGAGGAGTGAGGCGAGCAGTTTCCCGGCGTCGGGGAAGCGTTCTTTGGGATTTCGGACGAGGGCTTTGTCGATGACGGCGGCGAGGTTTTTCTCCAGTCCGGGCAT
>JAYWDF010000566.1:0-1597 GCA_043779985.1 Akkermansiaceae bacterium
TGCCAGCGCCGGGATGGCCATGAAGCTGATCGCGCTGGCGCCCGTCGCAAACATGCTGATGCCCGCCGCCCACCATTTGATCTTACGGTTTCCAAGCGAGAACTCGGCACTGGATTCCTGTTTCGAAAAATAGAAACCGATGCTGGCAAGGACGAAGAAATAGCAGATGACCACGGCATAGTCGATGATTGCCAATTTCCTTATCATCCTTGGAAATGTCACTTCCTGGCTACCTTCACGGCCGACGAGCCACACGCCCGGATCCATTTTCAAGGCAAAGAAGTCCTTGGCGGGCAGTCCCTTGTCGAACGGGCACCACGCGTCCGTAACCGTGTGGTAAAGCCAAGGCCGGTCATCCTTCCGGGTGCCGGCATTCACCGGAGGCAAGCCCTGAACCATTTCATCCTGGATGCCACCCACCAGCATCACACTGGCCTGCCCCATGGCGACGGCGGATGCCCGGGCGCTCGGATATGGCAGATCGCTGACCCGCTTCCACCCGATGTAACTGGTCGCTTCGATCGGTTGTGGCCGATAGACCCAAGATTCGTTAGAAACACGGAGGTCCGGCTGGATTCCCCCGAACACGCAGAGCATCCCATACTGTTCCGTCACTGCGAAAAACGCCCGCGGAGAATTAGGAAAAGGCTCTCCCTCCAGCCATCCGGCGGCCGGGACCCCATTGGCGAGATCCAGTTTCCAAAGCCTTTTCTCGAACACGACGGGATCCACCGAGGACAGGCCGCCGAACACATAAAGCGTCGTCCCGATCATCGCCGCACCCGCTCCTGCCAATGGCCGGGGCAAATCCGGGAGATGCTCGGATCTCACCGTTCCTGAATCATCGGCGCTCAATATGGACATGGTTCCAACCGGCTTCCCGCCCACCATGCCGCCCGCCACGATCAAGCGGCCCTCCCATTGCGCGGCAGCCGCCCAGACCGGAACGGTCACCGCCGATTCCTTCCATGACTTTGCGCCTCCCGCTTCCGAGGACAACGGACAGGTCCAAATGGAAAGCGCGCCATCGGCCCGAAGCGTCAGTGGCACGGCGGCGGCGAGCAGGGTCTTTCCTGCCTTGCCAACCAACCCGCCCTCCGTGGACGCCGGGAGCGCCGGCACCACCGAGGATTTCAGCTCGATTTTCTGGGTTACTACCGTTGTCCCTGCCAAAGCCGCGCCCGGCACCAGCGTGAAAATCATTCCACAAACCATCATCGATCGGCGTGATCCAGCCTTCCAGCCTGTGGATTCATTGGGGTTTTTCATGCAATGGGTATCAAAATCAGGATCACGGGTTTGGGGCTTTATCGACGGCGTCGAGCAAAGGCATTTAAATTCTTAAAAGACGTATTTCTGACCGACATGAGTGTCTTAACAGCCTTCCAGCCCGGATCACTAGGGCCGATTTGCGTCATCCACGGTTGATTTTGCGTCAATGGTGAATTCTCTCATTCACGACGCATTGCCGCCGGTAAATTTTCGCAAAAAACCCGGGGCGGATATCCGAAGTGCTTTTTAAACAATCGTGAAAAATGATAGGGATCCGGATATCCCACCTCATCCGCCACCTCCTTGACTTGGCGGCTGGTGGTGG
>JAYWDF010000567.1:0-4966 GCA_043779985.1 Akkermansiaceae bacterium
CGCAGACATGATAGTTCGGCGGGCCGACAAGCTGTTGGAGCAGGCGCATCTGGAGCGCGTTGGTGTCCTGGAACTCGTCCACCGTGACGCGGGTGAAGCGCTGGCGGAAAACCTCGCGGACATCGGCGTGATTGCTGAGGATCTGCTCGCCCATCAGCAGGAGGTCGTCGAAATCCACGGCATTTTGGGCGCGCAGTTCGTTCTGATAGGCGACGCCGAGCATGGCGAAGTATTCATCCTCCAGATCCTGAGGGTCGATGCCCTTGTTTTTTCCTTTTGAAATGGCCGTGAGGACGTCTTCCGGTTTCACTTTCTCCGAAGTGCCCCCTTTGCGGACGAGCAGCTGTTTCATCAATCCGACTTGGTCGGAGTGGGAGCAGATCGAGAAATTCTTCTTATAGCCTAACTTGTCGATGCCGTCGCGGAGGATGCGGACGCAGAGCGAGTGGAAAGTGCAGACGGTCATGGCCTTGGCTGCCTTCTTGGAAACCATGCCGCTGATCCGCTCGCGCATTTCGCTGGCCGCCTTGTTGGTGAAGGTCACGGCGAGGATCTCGGACGGGTCGATCCGCTTTTCGAGCATGTGGGCGATCCGGCAGGTGACGGTCCGGGTCTTGCCGGTGCCGGCACCCGCGAGGAGCATCACCGGGCCGTCGAGCACGCTCACGGCTTCGCGCTGGGCTTGGTTCAGAGAGTCGAAAGAAAACGAGGAGGCCATCGGCGGGCGGATACAAGCGGGGAGCAGCTGGGGTGGCGAGTCCGGAGTTGGCGGAATTCAAGATAAGGATCACTTGAATAAAATGGACACTTTTCCCTTGCCAAGGGGGCATGGATCCCTAGTTTGCCCGTCCCATGCCAAGAGTCGGAGGAAAAGCAAAAACACGGAAAGCCGTTGCCAAGCGTTTCAAAGTCACTGGGACAGGGAAAATTCTTCGTCGGAAACAAGGGGCTCGCCACTTGTTGCAAGGCAAGAACAGCAAACGCAAGCGTCGTCTTGGCCAAGCTGCTCTCGTCTCCGATGCTGACCTTAGAAACGTCAGAGAGAATCTTCCTTTTTCCCGGTAACCTGGAAATCGCAGCAACGAATAATAGTCCCGTCCGCTTATCGGACGGCCTTTACACAGCCTGATCCCGCGAGGGAGACAAGAACAGTCGAGACTGTGGAAGGAAATGAAATCAACGGTCTGTTCAAACTGAAATAATACCAAATGCCACGTGCCACCAACTCACCGGCCAGTCGCGCCCGCCGCAAGCGGACGCTTCTCCGTGCCAAGGGTTTCCGCGGTTTCCGCTCGAAACTCTTCCGTTACGCCAAGGACGCTGTCCGCAAGGCGATGACGTATGAATATCGGGACCGGAAAAAGCGCAAAGGTCAATTCCGCCGTTTGTGGACTCAGCGTATCAACGCTGCCTGCCGCAACGAGGACATGACTTATTCGCGCTTCATCGAAGGTCTGAAAGCTGCCGGAATCGAAGCTGACCGCAAGATCCTCTCGGATCTCGCGATCACCGATGCCGCCGCTTTCTCGGCCATCGTTGCCCAGTCGAAGAAGGCTCTCGCAGCGAAACACGCTGTGGTTGCCGCCTGAGACTGATCTGCGAAATCAGAAACGTCCAAACGTCGTCCGGCTTCATGCCGGGCGGCGTTTTTTTATGAAATGCTCAGCGCCGGGCCAACAGGGCGGTTTTCAACCGGTCCACCTCGTCCATCAGATCGAGGATCAGCTTGAGTCCTGAGAGATTCGTCTCGCAGGTGCTGCGGAGGTGCTCGATCCGGCGGAGGGTGTGAATGGCCTCATCATCCAAATCCGCGGGCTGGATCAAGCCCTGTTCCTGGTAATACAGGATCGTTTGCGAGGAGATTCCGGTGAGCTCCGCGACGACTTCGAGGGTGTAGTTTGACTGCGCTTCCGGATCGTAGAGCGGCAGATCCTTCTCGGGAGACGCATTCATGCGGGCGGACTGGTTCGAGGGTTGAATTTCGAAACGCTGCGGAGTTTTTCCCAAAGCTCGACTTCCTCAGCACTCGGGGCGGCAGGCAGATGCACCGTGATCGTGGCGTGGAAATCACCTCGCTCGCCGGTTTTTCCTTTCGGCAGGCCGCGGCCGCGCACCCGGAGTTGCTGGCCATTTTCACTGCCGGCAGGCACGCGGAGTTTGATCGGACCGTCCAGGGTCGGCACGCTCAGTTCGGTGCCGAGCACCGCTTCCCACGGGGCGAGATCGAGGTCGTAGTAGAGATCACTCCCTTCGGTGTGGAAATCCGGGTGGGCCGCATGACGGACGCGCAGATAGAGATCGCCGGCGGGAGCGCCACCACTGCCGGGCTCGCCCTGGCCGGGGACGCGGATGCGCTTTCCCGAGGTCACGCCCAGGGGAATACGGACTTGGAAGGAATGCGTCTCCACCTTGCCGGTGCGGGGATCGGCCATCTGAAGTGAAACCGGGCGCACATCACCGTTCATTACCTCTTCCAAGGTGACTAGAATGTCGCCCTCCACGTCGTTGCCGCGGCGCTCGCGGGCGCCACGACCGGGGGCCGCCGGGCCACTTTCCGGGAATCCATAGCGACTGCCGCCGCTGAAATATTGTTCAAAAAAGTCGCTGAACCCCGTGCCGCCGAAGTTGAATTCCTGCCCGCCGCCCGAGGGGGCGCCCCGGCGCGATCCTCCAGATCCTGCATGCGGGTTCTGCCAGTCGGCACCAAGTTGGTCGTATTTCTTGCGCTTCTCGGGATCACTCAGGACCTCGTTGGCCTCATTGATTTCCTTGAATTTCTCCTCGGCAGCCTTCTTGTCCTTGGCGACATCGGGGTGGTGTTTCCGCGCAAGTTTCCGGAAGGCTTTTTTGATGTCGGCAGTGCTGGCGTCGCGCGGGACTCCGAGCGTGAGGTAGTAGTCTTTGAATTGGGCTGACATGGTAGAAAATAGACGCCTTTTGCGCTCCTCGATTCATAGGCCACGCCAAGGCGAGTGTCGAGTCTGGAGGAGTGCCTGACTGGCTATCATGGGCGCTGCGCCCGGCGGGCGCGCCACCATCCGAGGAAGGCAAGCAGTGCAAGAGACAGGCCCGCCGGGGCCGTAAACAGCAACCAGCGCGGAATGCTGACGGGGGCCTTAAAGTGCGTCGTAATCGGGCGCTGGATGGCTTCTGCCAGCGTGAAATCCCAGACCAGGGTGCGCCCCGCGTCTTCGGTGCGGGTGGCATTCGATTCGGTCGCGGCATCGGGCAGGTGGATGATGTAGGTGAGATTCCGCCCTTCAAACTGGGAGGCCGGCATGAAGAAGGCCCCGGGCAGCGCACTACCGGGTGAGAGGGTGCGGGAAAATTCCACGTTCAGGCCGTGGAAGTCCACCTTCACCTCGCCCACGAGATGGCTGGCCGCGGCGGGGAGTTTGTCGGCGGAGCTTCCGGTGGTGATCTTCGCAAGTTCCAGAGCCGACTTGAACGTGAGCCGCACCCGGACTTTCAACCGATCCTGATCCGCTATCACCTCGAAAGCCGATGACTCGATCGCCGGGGACCTCCCGAGGAACTCGCCGATCATTCGGCGGATTCCCTCCTCGCCGCCCTGGAATTTCGCGGCGGCAAGCGGTATGGAATAACAGACATCCGCCCGCCCGCTGCCGTCTGCGGCCAGCCAGACTTCCTCACGCCCGTCGATGCAGGAAAAGAGCAGGCCCGTCACCATGAGTGCCAGAAACCGCAGGCAGTAACGGGCGATTTCCATGTCACATTTGCTGCTCCGAGCTGCGCATGAGGATGTCACCCACTTCGACATGCGCCGGCGCTTCGAGGATCGTTAGGATGGCCCATGCCACGTCGGCAGGCTCGAGCATTTTCATTGCCGCACGGGTCTGCGCCAGCGATTGCTCGCGCCCGCGGAAATAGGAGTCGAGCAGCGGGGTATTGACGAACCCGGGAGAAACGCAGGCGACCTGGATCGGCGATTGCACGGACTTGAGTTCCGCCCGCAAGGCATCGGTGATCGCCCTAACAGCGAACTTGGTCGGCGCGTAGAATCCACCGGTCGGAGGCACCCGGTGGCCACTCATCGACGAGACGTTCACGATCCGTCCGCCGCTCGCCGGGAAATGTTTGAGTGAGAGCTGACAGCAGAGCGTGAGTGCCATCACATTGACCCGCCACATTTCCTCCCAGTCCGCCGGGTTGCCGTCGATGATGCGCGACAGGTAGGCGACGCCGGCGCAGTTCACCAGCCCGTCGATTTTCCCGAGACCTTGGAAAATGGATGAAATTTGTTCCCGCTGGGTCAGGTCAGCGAGTATCGGCGAGACGTTTTCCGAGAGTGCGGACGGGCGGCGGGTCACGCCGAGCACGTTCGCACCGCGCTCGACTAGCAGATCGCACAGAGCCTGACCGATTCCGCTCGATGCGCCGGTGACGAGCAGGGTTTTACCTTGCAGGGATGTCATGCCGGGATCGTGTCAGGTCCGGTAGGGGAGGGCAATGCTTGGAACAGGCCCGGCAGATCCGGTAGGTCCGAGGCGGAGTGGGCGCGCTGCGACGAGATGATTTTTCCGTCGCGGAAAAGGAAAGCGCCGGGCATTTGCAGTCCATCACCCGCAAGGTGGCCTACACCGCAGCCTTTGAAAATGGCAACCGCGCCGCGCCACCAGACGTGAGGGCCGAACAACTCGAGGAAGCCGCCCTTGCCCAGGCCGAAGGCGCGGTAGAGTTCGCAGCGCGGATCGGCGCTGCGGACCACGCCGCTGCGCTCGCCGAGATACTGGGTTTCCTTGCCGCCTTGCAGCATGTGGACGAGCACGAGCTCCGCGCCGTGGGCTTGGGCCTCCTTCTGGATCCCTTCCAGCCCCCGCAGGATCTGACGGGTGAATGTGCAGCCGAAATGGCGCAGGAAAACCATGGCGAGCAACTTGGAATCGGATGCTTCCGCGAGGGTTTTTCCGTTGGAGAGTGAATAGCTGCCAGCCGCCTCGGCGAT